>CAZRIU010000042.1:0-9042 GCA_964600245.1 uncultured Dehalococcoidales bacterium | reverse complement strand
CTGTAACCGAGGATATTCATCAGCACCTCTTCCGTGTGCTGGCCGAAGTTGGGCGCAAAGCTTTTAATCTGGGCTGGCGTCTCGCTGAACTTAATGGGGATACCTATCATTTTGACCTTGCCCAGGGTAGGGTGGTCAACTTCGGTGATATATTCGTTAGCCAATACCTGCGGGTCTGAGCCGAGTTCGGTCAGCTCGAGAACGGGGGAAAAGGCGATGCCCTTTCCCTTGGTTTGCAAAATGCTTATCCACTCGTCTCTGGTCTTGGTCTTAAATACCTTCTCCAGAGTAGTGGCCAGCTCCAGGAAATTATCACGCCTGTCTTTGGCAGTGGCGAATCTGGCATCCTTTTCCAGATTTCCAATGCCCAGGGCGAGGCAGAAGTCATGCCAGAAGCGGTCGGACTGGGGCTCGGCCAGCAGCAACCATTTGCCATCGGCACATTCGTAGTGATTGGCCAGGGGGTTTTTTAGTGTCTTTTTGGAGGGCCTTGGCATCGGGCGCCCGCGTAACAGGGCCACATTGATGTTGTACGCCTGCATGTGTATTCCGGAGCCAAGCAGAGATACCTCAACCTCCTGCCCGGTTCCCTGTCTGTCTCGAGCCGCCAGAGCGGCTAATATGCCGTTTACCAGCAACGTCCCCGTCATCTGGTCAAATATCGCCCCAGCTATCTGCAGTGGGGGACCATCCGGCTCGCCGACAGTGCCCATTATCCCCGAGCGAGCCTGAGCGATGGTATCGTAAGCGCGTTTCTCACTCTCGGGCCCCAGTGACCCGTAGCCCGTGGCCATACCGTAGACAAGTTTCGGATTATGCTTTTTGAGGGTTTTATAATCTATGCCCAGACTGTCAATGGCCGAGCGGGAGTAGTTGGTACAGAATACGTCTGATACTGCGACTAAACGATATAGCAGTTCCTTACCTTTTTCCTTTTTTAAATCCAGCGTTATGCTCTTCTTGTTTCTGTTGGCGGTTTCAAACAGAATGTTGGTGCCATCGGGCATAATCATGCCTCTACCAAAGGTGGATGACATACCTCTGACCGGGTCACCTTTGACCCTGTCTTCTATCTTGATTACCTCGGCTCCCAGGTCACCCAGCATGTAGCCCGCCGAGGGAGCGCTGAGATAGCCACCACACTCCAAAACTCGAATACCTTCCAGCGGCCCGGCCATAAAAGAGTCTCCTTTGTTAATATAACTAGATGGCTATGAAGACGAGCGTAAAGGCACCAGCCAGCGCAGCAATTTTAGCTCATCTGACGTGGGTTTGGCTAGCTCTTCAACCTTATCGGCCAGCTTGAGGCGCCAACCGCAGTTTTCTTGCACCCGTTTTATCCTGTCTTCCAGGCTTGGTAGTTTTGAGTCAGGCAAGCATGCGGCTAGGCGCAGCTCCACTTTACCGATCGTTTTGGTGAAAACGCCCATGGTCGATATTACCTTGGTTACCCTGTCACCCGGGCAGGTAATGTAAGGCAGGGTTTCGGTAAAGCGGTCTTTTGATTGGTTGAGGATTACGAGCACTTCCCGGGCATTGGCGGCATCATTGGCTCCCCCGGAGCCGACCAGAAACTGACCTTCAGCGGTGGTGGTGGAATTAAGGTTTCCCTTTCGGTCAATCTGTCCGGCGCCGAGCACACTGAGGCATTTATTGTTCCTGCCGCCGACAAATACCCCGTGGGTGGTTAGGGTATCGGTCAGCATTTTGGCACTGTATACCCCGGCGACGCTTGGTATGGCTAGCTCTGCCGGTCGGGGCTCGTAGCCAATCTGCCCGTTGCCGGTGATAAGCTCCAGTTCATAGCCTTCGGCCCTGAGCTGATAATAGGCCAATAACACGGCAACAGCTCGAGAGCCGGCCCCCACGAGGATGTTTCTGTGTTTGCTTTTAAGCACGCTCCTGGTTATCTCCCTGCCCGCCACAATCAGCATCATTTCTTCAGAGCTATATTCTGGCTCCGGTTCGGGAGCCGATTTTAGCGAAAAATCGGGGGTTTCAGCACCCCTAGTAGTTATCTGCTTGAGGGCCTTTACCCTCCGGCTGCCCAGTTTATTCAGGTAATCTTTCGGCGTGGCACAGTCTATTACCCACTCCTTTATCCAGGCATCAAGTTTCTGGCTGTCGGCAGATGCCTGGTGGAGATCCTCTAGAAACTCAATATCGGCCTCGTAGGCGTTAAAGCCGCTTATCCCCGGGTTCGCCAGCGAAAAGGGGTGAAGCCCCAAAGGCGCTTCCGATACCGCCTTAACGATATGACCGGGTATCTTTACTAGGGCCGCATATTTCTTGATAAAGTCAGCGGGCACAATCTTCTCGACGGTAACCAGCACCCCACCGCTGGCCAGAGGCCCCCAGAGGTCTTCGCCATAGGGGGCAGGCAAGATGGTGTTCCCCTGTTCGTCGGCAACGCACCCGTGGACTATGGAGACATCAGGGTTAATGGCTTTGACCACGCCTGTCTTGGCTCCACCACCGAAGGGGTCATCGATTTCCTTAAAAGAATCTTTGTTGTCCCGCTCCATAGTGCTCCGGGCGATAGAACGGGTCGGCATGAAGCTGACGCCCAGCGCTCCCGCCATAAGCCCCTGCTGGAGGGAACAGAGAGACCAGTTTTCCAGCTCAACGCTCTTTTCTGCCCAGACTTTCTGCATTATCTGGCTGGGGCGCCCTGCGGTCGATATGTCGACGCCGGCGGAGAAAATCAGCTTCTTAGCCAGCTGGCAGTGGAGGAGATTTAGGGCATGGCCTGACAGTGTGCTTTGAATGAGCACGAAATTGGGGGTGGTACCGTAATATTGTCGGATAATCTCACATATGGCGGCGCTGGGTCCACCTATGCCGCCGGCAAGATGTAACTTCATCCCTGGTTTCACGCAGTGCCTGACCGCTTCCTTGAGGGGCAAAAGCTTGCTTTCAGGCTCACGCTTAGAGCTGGTAACGTCACTCATGTTCACAATTATAGCACAGCCCAAGCCCGTTACCCACAGTTTAAGAAGGCTCACCCCCGAGAAGTTGTCAGAGTCCCCCAAATGGCTTACAATGTTGAAGATTGAAACCGCCCGTAGTAGCCAGAACAGCGGGGAAGGAGGATGCCCATGAAATACAAGAACATTATCTACGAGAAGAGTGATTACATTGCCCGTATCACCTTGAACCGCCCCAAAACATTGAACGCCATGTGTCCGGAACTCAGCGACGATATAAGCCAGGCGATAAAAGAAGTCAACGAGGATGATGATGTCAAGGTGGTAATTTTTAAAGGTGCCGGCCGTGCCCTTAGCGCTGGGGCCGACTTAACGAAGGTCGGTTTCGTTTACGGCTGGAAGGAACCAAAGCCCGGGGAGAAGGGGCGCCGCCCCAGTCTGAGGGTGCGCCTGCACTTTGATCGGCGCACCTTCTGGGAACAGTCTCAGGAATTATTGCTGTGCCACAAATTGACCATAGCCCAGGCGCATGGTTTTCTGCTCGGTGCCTCATTAGACCTGTTCCTTAATTGCGACCTCCTTATCGCCTCTGAAGACTGCAAGCTCGGTCATGTTGAGGAAAGGCTCGGTCTAGCCGGCAACACTATCTCACCAATTCTGGTGCTGCGGTGCGGGTTGACACGAGCCCTGGAGCTTTGTATTACCGGTAAAATGATTGATGGCAAGGAAGCCAGTAAAATCGGGCTGGTAAACAGGGCCGTTCCCGCCGATAAGCTGGAGGCCGAGGTCAATGAACTCGCCGAAGGACTGGCCCGCTTCCCTCGTGACGGTATTGCTCTGGGTAAGGCGTCACGGCATTTCCTCTACGACATTATGGGGGTGACCCAAGGA
Source organism: uncultured Dehalococcoidales bacterium (assembly GCA_964600245.1). GTDB lineage: Bacteria > Chloroflexota > Dehalococcoidia > Dehalococcoidales > BS750m-G39 > E44-bin88. The sequence goes on along the minus strand of CAZRIU010000042.1, from coordinate 5,224 downwards.
CTTACCCATTCTTACATACAGCATACTATGGGAACGGAGCTAAGCTTTGAGCCGGATGAGTTTAATTTCTTCAAGGAGAGAAGGGACAAGGGAGTAAAAAAAGCGGCTCACGAGAAGCAGGATTTCTACGAGGCGCTGGATAAGTAAGCCGGAATAATATGGTTGCTCATCCGCCGGTAATGGGGACAAGCAGGGCGATACGGTCGCCGCTCTTAATCTTAAAGTCCATGTCGTCATAGTGAAAGCGCCCGTTGACATTGAACTTGTAATTCTCCACCAGCTGGTCTTCCCCGGCACGAATGGCCGTCCCCTCCAGTGCCGGAATTTTATCTTTAAGCGCGGCCACAACGTCTCTTAAGGTCGCCCCATCATCTAATTCGACCTCCACCTCCCGCAGCTCGGTAATCTCGCTCGGTAGCCCGAACATCTCCACAACGCATCTAAACATAGCCTGATACTCCTATTTGGGCGGCCAGAGCTCACGGGAGATATCATCTAGGCCCAGTTCCAGCAGCTTTCTCTCGCTTGGTTTGGTTGTTTTCCGGTCCCAATCAAGGGCGCCAAGGTTCCAGTAGGCTTGGGCCTCGATATCTGACGATACCCCAGCCAGCGGACCTTCTTTCTGGGGAGGGCGCCCGATTATTCTGCCGTGTACCTTGAGTTCCAGAGGATTGATACCTTCGCGAAGGTTAAAGACGTGCCTCATATTGGCAATCCTCTCGCCGCACTTAAGCAACTCATCCAGGGAACGGTCCCAACCGGTCACGGCGCTCATGAATCCCACTAGGTAGTTGTTGGGTTCAGACACCGCCAGGTTACTATGCAGGCAAAGTCCGCTAGCATTAACCACGTAACCCTGGAATTGAGAGGGTCCAAAACCGGTGGTGTGGCGGCCAGGGGTAGCATCCATCTGGTACCTGGCGGCGGCCGGTATGCCGGCAAAGGGCGGGAAATCAAATCTGGGGTCGTGCATCCCCAGTTCCTGCCCCCCGATATGTACTGCGTATTCCTCGGCTCCCTGGCCAATTTTCTCGGCAGCTACCTTTACCCCGTCGGCGAGGACGTCGCCGAAGCCCTCCCGCCGGGCAATCTTATTGAGCATAGCGATCATAGCCTGGTGATTGCCCCAGGTGAGCTCAATCCCGTCGGTGTCTGCCTTGGTAATAAGGCCATGCTCGTAGCATTCCATGGCAAAGGCGAGGATAGTACCGGCGGAGATAGTATCCAACCCATAGATGTCGCAGAGGTAGCCCGCCATGGCTATTGCCTCGCTATTATTGTTGAGGCACATGGCTCCGAAAGCGGCCTGGGTTTCGTATTCCGCTCGGTGAATGCCCGCCGGGTAGTTATAGTCACCGGCCCCCTCTTTTAATCTGCCCTTGCAAGCCGCCGGGCAGCGCCAGCAGCCGGTTCTGCTCGCCACTCTGGCATCTACCATATCCTTATGAAGAGCCGAGACATCGGGTAGGTCAATGACGCCGATGCCTCCCCAGTTTTTAACCGGCGTATCGCCGCTGTGAGCAGACTCGGCGGTGTGGCCACTGGTGCCGTACCTGTGGAAATCTTCAAGGAAGGGGGAGGCCTTCATCTCGGCTATATGCTTCTGTCTCAACTTGTTGGCCGCCTCGATATCGGCTATAGGAACCTTTAGGTTTCCTTTTGCTACCACTGCCTTGAGCTTTTTGGAGCCCATCACCGCCCCTAAGCCTGAGCGCCCGGCAGCATCTATTCTATTGTTCATAAGGCAGGCAACCAGGGAGAGATTCTCCCCGGCCGGACCGATGCTAACAACTTTGGCCGCTTTACCGTGTTCAGCCTGCAGCATATCATCAGTTTCATAGCTAACCTTTCCCCAGAGGTGAGTCGCCTCCCTTAACTGGGCTTGGCCATTTTCAATAAAGAGGTAGACTGGCTTTTCGGAAATGCCGGTAAAAAATACACCATCATAGCCGGCGAACCTGAGGTTAGGGCCGAAATCCCCGCCGCAATTGGCATCTCCCCACCCGCCGGTGAGTGGTGATTTGGCCACAGCTACGTAGCGGCAACCAAAGGGTGCCGGGGTGCCGGTGAGGGGGCCCGTAACCAGGCCAAGCGTATTCTCCGCTCCCAGCGGGTCGGCCCCACCCTTCTGGTGGCGGTAAAGAACCCTGGCCCCAATACCATAGCCTCCGATGAAATCTCGGTAGAGGCCCTCGTCAGGTGTTTCCTCTTTTATTTCTCCTGTGGAGAGATTCACGAACAACAGCTTTCCCATATACCCTGCAGTCACTTCTTAAGTCCTTTCTCCCTTAATTTCTAAGCATACAAACATTATACTAGTTTCCAGCCTGATATCAAGATAGAACGACGGTGCTTGATTTTGGCGCACTGGAAAATAACATAGCAAGGATCGGTAGATTGAATATAGATAGGGCTAAAAAAGAGCGTATTCTAGGGAATAACATTAGGGATATATTGAAGCTATAGTTGCCAGATAGACATGCCTGTTGTTATTCAGATTGCCGGCAAGTCTCAGGCGGACTGCTGTGCCTCGGCCAGCGTGTAGTACAGGGGCAGCGTGCCGGTGGGGCAAAGCGGGTAGCAATCCTCACACTGGCTGCAGCCGTTAGCCGCCAGCTCCGGGAAGAAGACCACCTCTCTCTCCGTGCCCCTACCGACAAAGCCGATGGCGTCCTTCCTTTTCACCTCATTACAGTAGCGCACGCACAGCCCGCAAAGCAGGCAAAAGGTGGGCTCTATTTCGAACTTTGTCCTGGTGCCGCTTATGTCGGGGAACATGCCATAGTCCATCCCCTCCCTGACGGCAGCGGTTATACCGTATTTTATGCCGTATTCCCTCAACGCTTGGATTCCGGGGGCGCGGGCCCACAACAGCTCTAACAGCATCTTCCGCCCCCTGGTCACCGGCGCCGATTCCGTCTTAACGACAATCCCCTCCTCGACCGGGTAAACGCAGGAGGCGACCAGCTGCGACTGCTGCCCCCTCTTTACCTCCACGGTGCAAAGGCGGCAGGCGCCATAGGGAGCCAAATCTTTGTGGGAGCAAAGGGTCGGGATATCAATGCCAGCGGTTCGCGCCGCCTCAAGAATCGTCGTCCCTTTATCGGCTTTAACCACAATATCATCGATAATCAAGCTAACTTTGGCCATTTTGCCACCTCATTTCCGTACTACTTCTGTTTTTTGCCGAACCGGCTCTGGCACCTTTACCTCAGAAAGTTTAGCAATGGCGCTGTGTCGTAAATCACAGCGAAGGCACCGGAACGCTTCCTTGCGGGCCATCTCCTCGCTCAAGCCCAATTCCACCATGCTGAAGTTGTGCACTCGTTCCGCAACTGGGGCGCAGGGCATGGGGAAACGCTGCGGTTCGAGTGCTTCCCCTGTCCGCTCCACAGGCTCCACATAGGGAGACGGTGCCGTGATAGAGTAGGCTCTGACTAGTGGCTTGCCGCGGAGGAACTTATCTATACTCACCGCTGCCAGTTTTCCATTGGCGATGGAATCGGCGATGGTAGAGGGCCCAGTTACAGCATCACCAGCGGCAAAGACACCTGGTCGCCCCGTAGCCAAGGTCTCCGGGTCAGTCACAATTGTGCTGCGTTGGGAAACCTCTAAACCATGCCCTGCGGGCAAGAAGGAGAGGTCAGGTTCTTCGCCGACAGCCAAGAGCAGGTTGTCCAGCTGGAGAATGAACTCTGAACCAGGGATAGGGATAGGTCGCCGCCGACCGGTCTCATCATGCTCCCCCAGCTGCATAGCGAGGCACTCGACGCCGACTAGCTTCCCGTTGTCAGTAATAATCCGAGCCGGAGCCGCCAGCTCCACAATCTTCACCCCCTCCTCGACCCCAGCCTCAATCTCTCGCTTCATGGCTGGCATTTCGGCTCTGGTTCTCCGGTAGATAATGGAGACCTCGCTGGCGCCGGTTCGTAGAGCCGTCCGAGCGGCGTCGATGGCAGTATTGCCACCACCGATGACTCCCACCTTTTTCCCCAGAGAGACCTTCTTGCCCGTTTTTACCACCTCCAGGAAACCAAATGCCTCCATCACCCCCGGGGTATCCACACCGGGCAGGTCTAACTTCAGGCTCCTATGGGCACCAACAGCCAGGAGGATAGCCTTGTAACCCTGGTCAAAGAGGTCATCAAGAGTAAGGTCGGGGCCCACGGGCGTATTGGTAAGAATATTTACCCCGGCTTTCTTGATGCAATCGATCTCTAGCTCTATAATGCTCCGTGGCAAGCGATAGTCGGGGATAACCATGGTTAGATTCCCACCTACTACCGAACTGGCTTCAAAAACGGTGGGCTGGTAACCGAGACAGGCCAGGTCAAAGGCAGCCGCCAGGCCAGCCGGCCCTGAGCCAACGATAGCTACCTTCTCCAGCGCTGGCACCTCGGGTTTGGGCAAGGGCTTAAAACCATTCTTCAGGACGTAATCGCCAGCAAACCGTTTCAGTGCCTTGATCGAGATGGACTCACCGCCGGTCTCAAGGGAACGGCAACGGTCCTCGCAGGGATGGTGGCAGATATAACCACAAGAGATGGGCAAAGGATTCGGCGCGCGGATGACGTCAAAGGCTTCCCGGTATTCCCCTCGAGCAATATGGGCAATGAAGGCCGGGACATCGGTCTTCACCGGGCAGTTATACTTGCAGGGGGTAAAGATGATCTCGTTGCAGACCATAGCCGGGCAGCGCTTATACTTGATATGCTCCTCGTACTCGTCGCGGAAGTATTTGATGGTACTGAGCACCGGATTAGCCGCTGTCTTGCCCAGGGCACAAAGCGAGAAATCCCTGACTGTCTCCGCTATCTCCTCCAGCAACTCAATATCCCCCTCCCGGCCGTTCCCTTCGCAGATTCTATCCAGTATCTTGAGCATCTGGTATATTCCTTCACGGCAGGGGACACACCGGCCACAGGATTCCTCAGCAAGGAAGTTGAGGAAATACCTGGCCACATCCACCAGGCAGGTATCCTCATCCATTACTATCATGCCGCCCGAGCCCATTATGGCCCCCAATTTGCTCAGCTCTTCGTAGTCAACTGGGGTATCGAGCAGGCTCTCGGGGATAACCCCGCCCGAAGGCCCCCCGGTCTGGACGGCCTTGAACTTCTTGCCGTCGGGGATGCCACCCCCGATATTAAAGACAATGTCACCGAGGGTCATCCCCATGGGTGCTTCAACCAGCCCGGTATTCTTCAGCTTGCCCACCAGGGAG
>CAZRIU010000041.1:0-9148 GCA_964600245.1 uncultured Dehalococcoidales bacterium | reverse complement strand
TTTCTGGTGGAGACGGGGGAGAGTCGAACTCCCCGTCCAAAAGAAGCTGCCCAGGATATACTACAAGCTTAGTCGGCTCTTTAATCTCGCCCGAATAACCTCAACCGACCGAGTTTAGCCGGGCCAGTCGATAGCTCTTTCGCACACCCTCACCGACGTCGGGGCGGCGGCACCTCAACTTTTCGACACCCGACCCCCACCCATTGAGGTGAGGTGAGGCGGGCGCACAGCCTAATTTAGTTAGGCTGCGTAAGCGAATTCAGGTTCGCCAGTTGTTTTTTGCCGCCTGTTTAATGAGGTAACGGCACCTCAGCCTGCAATCCTGCAACACACTTCCCCTGTCGAACCCACGCGTCCCCCTGTTCAATTATTAAAGTCCTACCTCCTCCCCTCCCCCCGCCGTTTCACCGCTCGCTCCATCTCTCGCTCGGCATCGCGGCGGGCGATAGCCTCCCGCTTATCATAGAGCTTCTTGCCCTTGCCCAGGGCTATCTCGACCTTGGCCAGGCTATCTTTAATATACACCTTGAGGGGCACCAAAGTAAAACCCCTCTCCACCACCTGGCTGGTCAGGCTGTCGATTTGCTTGCGGTGCAAAAGCAGCTTGCGCTTTCGCCTCGGCTCATGGCTCATGTAGCTGGCGGCGTCGTAGCGGGCGATATGAGCGTTCTGCAGCCAAAGCTCACCGCCCTCGGGCTGGACGTAGGCGTCGCCCAGGCTAATCCTCCCCGCCCGCACCGACTTTATCTCGGTGCCGGTCAGGGCGATGCCCGCCTCCACTTTCTCGCCGATATGGTAGTTGTGGTAAGCCTTGCGGTTGGTAGCTACTGTCTTGATGGCCACCCTTGAATTATAGCACAGCTCAAAGTCGGGTGGGGCTTAAATTTAAAATAGCGGCGGGCCAGACGATGCGTTTCTAGCGACGCTTTACTTCGTAGGAACTGAAGATAAAGTCAAGGTCCTGCTCCAAGGCACTAACCTTGGCTTTAGGGAAGAGCTTATCGTCGATATCTATTATCAGCTTGGTCTCGCCCCGGGCCGAACCCACGATGTGGGCTCTCAGGCACTCCTTGCCCCCGCTCTTAAAGGTCAATACGCCACGCGAGATAAACGATGAGGAGTCCTCGGGCATAGAATATGTCCCCAGCTTGGCTTCGCCCACCACCACCCCCTGCTTGAGGACAAAGTCCTTGACCTCGTCGTAGAGCAGCTCCGGCTGGACCTGGCTGTATCTCTTCTTAATCTGCATCTTAGCTCTCCCTACCTAATAATAAGCCTTTCACCGATTTTTAGCAATGGAAAAACAATATTGTTGCCAAGCGTGCAGTATGATATACTGTTAAACTGACTATAAGAGAGCTAACTGGAAAGGAGACCAAGCTTGCCGGATACCGCCACCATAAAAGAGCTATTAGAAGCTGGTGCCCACTTCGGCCACCAGACCAGCCGCTGGCACCCGGCTATGAAGCAATATATATTCACCAAGCGTAACGGCATCCACATCATCGACCTGGAGCAAACGGCGGCAATGTTGGACAAAGCCTGTGACTTCGTGCGCGAGGTAGCCGCCGAAGGCGGCAACATCCTCTTCGTCGGCACCAAGAAACAGGCTCAGGAGTCTATCGAACAGGAAGCCGAGCGCTGCGGCATGTTCTACGTCAACCAGCGCTGGCTGGGCGGAGTGCTGACCAACTTCGCCACCATCCAGGCGCGGATAGACTACCTCGTACGTCTCGAAGACCAGCAAAGCCGTGGCGACTTCGAGCGCCTGCCCAAGAAGGAAGCGCTCAGGATAAGTGAAGAAATCGTCAAACTCAACCGCCAGATGGGAGGCTTCAAGGAGCTGACCAAGCTCCCCGACGCCTTATTCATCATCGACCCCACCAAAGAGAAGATAGCCATCGCCGAAGCCAGGCGGATGGGCATACCCGTGGTGTCCATAGTTGATACCAACTGCAACCCCGAAGATATAGACTACCCCATCCCCGCCAACGACGATGCCATCAGGACCATCAAGCTGATCTGCGCCAAGATTGCCGACGCCATTATCGAGGGCAAAACCGGCGGAGCCGCTCTAGTCGGCGCCCCTGAGGAAGGCGCCCCCGAAATGACCGAACCCCTCATCTTCACCCCCGACGACACCCCCGCGGGTGCCCCCGATGACGAACCTAAACCTGATGACGAACCTAAAGGAGAGGGAGCTTGAAAATCTCGCTAGAGCTGATAAAAGAGCTGAGAAAGCAGTCCGGCGCGGGCATTATGCAGTGCCGCAACGCCCTGGAGAAAAACGAGGGCAACCGGGAAAAGGCGCTCGAGTTTCTCAAAGAGCAGGGCTTACTCAAAGCCAAGGCGAAAGCGGAGCGCACCGCCGCCGAGGGACTGATTGAAGCCTATATCCATACCGGGGGTCGGGTCGGCGCCATGATTGAGCTGAACTGCGAAACTGACTTCGTCGCCCGCACCGACGAGTTCAAGCAACTGGCGCACAACCTGGCCATGCAGGTAGCCGCCATGAACCCCAAGTTCATTGCCGAAGAAGAAGTGCCTAAAGGGGCTGATATAGAACCACAGGCAGCCTGCCTGCTCCGGCAGCCCTATATCAAAGACCAGGAACTAACCATAGAGGATATCATCACCGATACCATCGCCAGGGTAGGCGAAAACATCAAGGTGAGCCGATTTGCCCGGTTCGAACTGGGCGAACAACGAGCAGAAGAATGAGCGCGGCGAAATATAAGCGGGTCCTGCTTAAACTCAGCGGCGAAGCCTTCAGCGGCGGCACCGACTACGGCATTGACGCCGCTACCCTGCTCAAGGTCGCCCAGCAGATTAAAAGGGTAATCGCCATGGGTGTGGGCGTAGGTATCGTCGTCGGCGGCGGCAACATCTGGCGTGGGGCAAAAGCGGAAAAGGAAGGTATGGACCGCGTCACCGCTGACTATGCGGGCATGCTGGCTACGGTGATAAACGCCCTCGCCCTTCAGGACGTCCTGGAAAGCCAGGGAGTACCCACCCGGATGCAGACGGCCATAACCGTCCACCAGGTAGCTGAACCCTACATCAGGCGCCGCGCCATCCGCCACCTGGAAAAAGGCCGGGCCGTTATCTTTGCCGCGGGCACGGGCAACCCCTATATGACCACCGACACCGCCGCCGCCCTGCGCGCTATAGAGACTGAAGCCCAGGTCCTACTGATGACTAAGAATAATGTCGACGGCATCTACAGCGCCGACCCACTTGTCGACCCCAAGGCCAAGAAGTTCGACAAACTCACCCACTTCGAGATGCTTAACCTGCGTCTGGAAGTAATGGACGCCACCGCCCTATCCCTATGCCTGGAAAACAGGTTGCCCATCATCGTTTTCGACCTTCAGGCGCCAAACAGCATAGAGCGGGCGGTAGCTGGTGACCCTATCGGCACCCTGGTCTACAGCGAGCAGTAAAGTGGTTAGCCCCGTTTTATTGACAACGGAAGAAAAGATGCGAGCCTCGGTCGAAGGCTTGCGCATGGAACTGGCCAGCATCCGTACCGGTCACGCCACCCCCGCCCTCATTGAGCACATCAAGGTAGACTACGCTGGCGTACCCACCCCACTCAACCAGATTGCCGGCATTTCCGCACCCGCCGCCAGGCTCCTCGTCATCCAGCCCTGGGACAGGAGCACCATCCCCAACATAGAAAAGGCGATCCTCAAGTCCGAGCTGGGCTTAAACCCCACCAGCGACGGCAACCTCATCCGCCTAAACCTCCCCCCTTTAAGCGAAGAGCGCCGCCAGGAGCTAATCAAGATAGTGCATAAGCGGGTGGAAGAAAGAAAGATAGCGTTACGCAACCATCGTCGTGACGCCATGACCGAGCTCAAAGGGCTGGAGAAAAACAAGGAGATATCTCAAGACGAGCAAAAGCGCGCCCAGGACCAGCTGCAAAAGGTCACCGACAGCTTTATCGCCGATATCGATCAGATAGCCCGCGATAAAGAAGCCGAACTCATGGAGGTCTAGCCAAGGTCTGAGGCAAAGAGCAGGTGTGTTAAAGCACACCTCTATCTATTATGAGTAGCAGAGCGACGGCCGGTTCATCGGCTAAGAAAAAGACCCCCCGCTTCCCCACCCACGTCGCCATCATTATGGACGGCAACGGCCGCTGGGCACAAAAGCGCGGCTTGCCCCGCCTCGAAGGCCACCAAGCAGGCGTGGAAAAGGTGCGCTCGGTTATTGATTACTTCAGTCGGCTCGGCCTCAAATACCTCACCCTCTACGGCTTCTCCACCGAAAACTGGAAGCGCCCCAAAGAAGAGATTGACGGCTTGCTCAACCTCCTGGAAGAAGCGATAGATAAAGAGATTCTTGAGCTGCACAAAAATGGCATTAAAATCCGCCACCTGGGCCGTTTGGAAAACCTTCCCGCGGGCTTGCAACGGGCCATAACCAAAGCGGTGGAGCTAACCAGGGACAACAAGGGGATGACGGTCAGCTTCGCCTTCGACTACGGCGGTCGCGCTGAGATTCTGGATGCCGTGCGCAAGATTATGGCCAAGGGCGTCCCTCCCCAGAAAATAGACGAACAATTGTTCGATAGCTATCTCTATACCGCGGGCCTTCCCGAGGTAGATTTGGTCATCCGCACCGCCGGCGAGCTACGCATCAGCAACTTCTTGATTTGGCAGGCCGCCTACAGCGAATACTACTCCACCAAGGTCTTCTGGCCCGACTTTGATAATAAGGAGATTGACAAGGCGCTCCTCGCCTACAGCCGCCGCCAAAGGCGCTTCGGCGCCCTGTGATAGTATGCTCAAGAAAAGGTTGCTCACCGCGCTCTGTGGCATCCCCATTCTGGTCGCCGCCGTCTGGTTCGACCAGCCCCTCCCCTGGTTCACCATACTGGTGGCCATATGGGGGCTGCTGGCCGTCTTCGAGTTCTACAAGATGGGGGAGAAGTTAAAGATAGTCCCCCTCACCCTTTTCGGGCTGCTCTGGACGCTGTTATTTATCATAAGCCCACAAATCGATAACCGCTACCTCACCCCACCGATTTTAGTCACCTCGGGTGTAGTGCTGTCGCTGGTCTGGCTGCTGGTGCGTCAGCGCCGAGAGGGCGCTTTCCTCGACTGGGCCTGGACGCTAGGCGGCATCCTCTATATTGGCTGGCTCTTAAGCTACTTCGTCGGCTTGAGAGGCCTGGAAGACGGACGCAACTGGGTCTTCCTGGCTTTATTTGTCACCTTCGCCTCCGATACCGCCGCCTACTTCGTGGGCAGGGCGCTGGGCAAACACAAGCTTGCCCCCCGCATCTCCGCAGGTAAGACCTGGGAAGGTACCATAGCCGGCTTTATCTTCGCTATCGTCATCGCCTTGCTCTTCACCCTTCCCACCCCCCTCCAGCTTCCCATCGGCTGGGGGCAGGCGGTACTCTTGGGTTTTTTGATTAGTCTCTTCGGCCAGCTCGGCGACCTGGCTGAGTCCCTGCTCAAGCGCAACACGGGCGTCAAGGACTCGGGCAGGCTACTGGTGGGGCACGGCGGCTTTCTGGACAGGATAGATAGCATTGTCTTTGCCGGTGTCGTGGTATATTATTATGTAGTATGGGCTATATAGTAAAGCGGGTCGCCGTCCTCGGCTCCACCGGCTCTATAGGCCGCCAGACTCTAGAAGTAATCGACGCCCTCCCCGGCCACTTCAGCGTCATCGGGCTGGCGGGAGGTAGAAATACCACCCTCCTCGCCGAACAGATAGCCAAGTTCCAGCCCCGCTTCGTCTTTCATCAGGAGACCAAGACCCCACCCCCCACCACCGAATACGAATTCCTGCCGATGGAAGAGATAGCTCGCCACCCCGAGATAGATTTGGTGGTCGTTGCCACCTCAGGGAAATGGGGGCTAAAGCCGACGCTGGCGGCGGTGCGGGCGGGCAAACAGGTAGCCCTGTCCAATAAGGAATCGCTGGTCATGGCCGGCGGTATTATCACCGCCGAAGCCAAGAGCAACAGCGCGCAGATTATTCCCGTTGATAGCGAGCACAGCGCCATCTGGCAGTGTCTCGAGGGCGAGACGGGCAAGGTGTCTAAGATTATACTCACCGCCTCGGGCGGCCCCTTTTTACACTATTCGAAAGCCAAGCTGGCCAAGGTCACCCCCGAGCAGGCGTTGCAACACCCCTCCTGGCAAATGGGCAACAAGGTCACCATCGACTCGGCCACACTGATGAACAAGGGCCTGGAGGCAATCGAAGCCCGCTGGCTCTTTGACATGCATCTTGATAGTATAAGCGTTCTAATTCACCCCCAGAGTATCGTGCACTCAATGGTGGAATTCGCCGATGGCTCGATCAAAGCCCAGTTGGGCCAGCCTGATATGCGCCTGCCCATCCAGTATGCCCTCTCTTACCCCGAGCGCCTGACTAACCCCCACCTCCCCCGGCTCGACTGGGAGAACATGCCAGAATTGACCTTCGAGCCCCCCGACTTTGGTGCTTTTCCCTGTTTGAGGATAGCCATTGAGGCGGGCAAGCAGGGGGGAACTTACCCCGCCGTGCTCTGCGGCGCCGATGAGATTGCCGTACAGCAATTCCTGGCTGGGAAAATCAAGTTCACCGATATAGCTAAACTGGTGGAACAAACGCTGGACGAGCATAAAGCCGTCTCCAACCCCTCCCTGGAAGAAATAATAGCGGCGGACGACTGGGCCAGGGATAAGGTTACGCAGCTCGCCGGAGACAAATCGTGATACTGACCATCGTCGTGGGCATCGTCGTCCTCTCCGTGCTTATCATCGTCCACGAGCTGGGGCACTTCTTCGCCGCCAAGGCGGCGGGGATACCGGTGGAGGAATTCGGTATCGGCTTCCCGCCGCGCCTATACGGCCGGAAGTGGCGGGGCACGATTTACTCCATCAACTGGATACCCTTCGGCGGTTTTAACAAGATTGCCGGAGAGGTAGACCCCAAAGTGCCCAAGGGCCTAGCCAGCCGTGGCTATGGCGTCAGGCTGCTCGTCTTGAGCGGCGGCATAATTATGAACCTGCTCCTGCCTTTCGTGCTGCTCTCCGTGGCTTACATGGTCCCCCACGATATAGTCAGCGGGCAGGTGATGGTGGCCGAGGTTGCCCCTGACTCGCCCGCCGAGATGGCGGGTATTGAAGCCGGAGATACTCTTATCAGCGTCGAAGGCCACGAGATAAAGAACGGCGGCGACATCAGCCGCTATATTCAACTCAATCTGGGCAAGGAAATCAGCCTGGTAGTAGAACACGCCGACGCCACCACCGAGACGGTCACTCTTACCCCCCGCTGGCGCCCCCCCGAAGGTGAAGGAGCCATCGGGATAATGTACAAAACCGAAGACGCGGTTATCGTCAGCGAAAGCTATCCCCCCTGGGAGGCAATCCCGATAGGGGCGCGTTCCTGCATTGAGGCTCTTACTCTCTACAAGAACGGCATCGCCGGCATGATTATGGGCACCATACCCTTCACGCCCGCGGGACCGGTGGGCATCGTGCAGGTCGCTGGAGAGGTGGCCCACAGCGGGATAAGCCCGGTGCTGGAACTGACGGCATTCATCAGCATCGCCATCGCCATAACCCAGCTGATACCCTTCCCCGCCCTCGACGGGGGCAGGATTCTATTCGTCCTGCTGGAATGGATACGGCGGGGCAAACGCGTCTCCCCGAAGACCGAAGGCATCGTGCACTCCATCGGATTTATGATATTATTAGGCTTGCTGGTGCTGATTACCTATCAGGATATCATTCGCTGGATAAGTGGAGAGAGCTTAATTCCATGAAACCTAGAAGAACCTCAAGGCCAGTCCGAATCGGCGATGTAACCGTCGGCGGCGGCGCCCCCATCGTGGTGCAGTCGATGACCAAGACAAACACCGCCGATATCAGGTCGACTGTAGAGCAAATCAAAGAGCTCGAGGACTGCGGCTGCGAGCTGGTGCGGGTGGCTGTCCCCGACACCGAAGCCGCCGAAGCCATCAAAACTATCAAGAAAGAAGTTGCCATCCCCCTCATCGCCGATATTCATTTCGACCACCGCCTGGCGCTAGCTGCAATCGAAGCCGGCTGCGACGGCCTGCGCCTGAATCCAGGTAACATCAGCGACCCAGAGAAGGTCAAAGAGGTAGCCAACGCTGCTAAGGAGAGGAATGTCCCCATCCGCGTTGGGGTTAACGCCGGCAGCCTCCCCCCCTCCCCCGACCCCAAACTACCAATTGCCGAGCAGATGGTCGAGGCGGCGCTGAAACAGGTAAGGCTATTAGAAGAGTTAGACTTCGAGCTCATAAAAGTCTCGGTCAAGGCCTTTGATGTTCCCACCACTATTGAAGCCTACCAGAGCATTGCCCAAAAGATCCCCTACCCTTTGCACATCGGCGTCACCGAGTCTGGCCCACCCCGCACCGGCGTCATCCGCAGCACGGTGGGCATCAGCACCCTGTTGTATGAGGGCATCGGCGATACCATCCGCGTCTCTTTGAGCGCCCACCCCCGCGAGGAGGTCATCGCCGCCTACGAAATACTCAAGAGCCTCGACCTCCGCCAGCACGGCCCGATACTGGTCAGCTGCCCCTCCTGTGGTCGCGCCGAGGTAGATATAGTAAAATTAGCCGGAGAGGTGGAGCAAGAGCTGTTGAGGATTGATAGGCCGATAAAGGTAGCCGTCATGGGCTGTATCGTCAACGGCCCCGGTGAGGCCAAAGACGCCGATATCGGCATCGCCTGCGGCAAGGGCCGCGCCGTTTTGTTTAAGAAGGGCGAGAAGATTAAGACCATCGAGGAAAAGGACTTTATCAAGGTGTTAATGGGGGAGGTAGGGAGGTTTTAGAAAAATGGACACCGAATCGGTTATTGATATTGTATCCCTAATCCTCTTGGCCGCTAGCTCAACCTTTTTGGGGTTTGCTACCTACCTAATATTAAAATTTTCAGCCAAGCCCAAACTAAGGGTGACCGTTCGCCTTATAAAAGACGGGGAGAAAAATGATGCGCATGAATTCTATCAGAATAAACTCATGCTCTCTAAAGAAGATATTAAATATATTAAAGAAAAGAGCAGCCTGAAACGGTACTGCACCCTAGAATTTCTTCTCCAAAACATGGGACACTGGTATGGGGCCAAGCCAGCCATCGGAGATGTTAAGCTATGGGTAAAC
>CAZRIU010000040.1:0-9165 GCA_964600245.1 uncultured Dehalococcoidales bacterium | reverse complement strand
TGTCAAAAGCTTAAACTACCCTATCGCGTCAAGCAGCTCTGCACCGGCGATTTGGGATTTGCTTCACAGAAGTCTTTTGACATTGAGATGTGGGCTCCCGGCTGCGAGGAGTGGCTTGAGGTCTCTTCCTGCTCCGACTGCGGCGACTTTCAGGCGCGAAGGGCTGATATTCGTTACCGCCCCACCCCCGAAGAAAAGCCCCGCTTTGTCCATACTTTAAACGGCTCCGGGCTGGCGTTACCCCGCGTTTTAATCGCCATAATGGAGAACTACCAGCAGCCCGACGGTAGCATTGTTGTACCTGAGGTTTTGCAGGGGTTTATGGGGGAGAAGGTTATAAGTTAGAGATAGGCTTGATACTAAATGACCTGCTTTTTGCCAGTTCTTTAGTCAATGAACTTCCGAAGCTCTTCCATTGATAGCTCCGGGCTCTGGTAACCACAATCTTGGCAAGTTAGCCTAAGTTGGATTCGCTGCAAGTTACCCGTAATTCGAAGTCTTTTACCACATTTGGGGCAATCCCTATCTGTATAGAGACTGGTTACGCTACAACCACAACCCATTCCTGAACAACACTCCTCTGTCATTCTATCTCCCTACTAGTTTTAATAGTCACATATTGCTTGTCCAAGCAATACTTCTATAGTATAACATTCCTTTGGTGTAGCTGTGAAATAGAAGCTATGGTATCACTTGCCATCGTTTGACTTACAATCAAAAGAACAAATTCGGTATATAAGAAAGTAGATTAGATTAAATTTTAAACCACGAACAGGTCCAAGCCACCCATCATGTTCATCGTCCCCCCGGTCATATACCTGGCCTCGTCCGAAGCCAGGTAGGCCACGGCGTTGGCGATCTCCTCCGGCTCGGCGGCCCGCCGCCACAGCAGCCTTTTGCCCAGTCTCTCGGTGGCCTCTTCCGTCAGCGGCGCGTCGGTATTGGCGATGCCCACGATGACGGCGTTGCCGGTGATGTTGAACCTGGCGCCCTCGATAGCCACTGTCTTGGCCAAAGCAATAAGCCCCGCCTTAGAGGAGCCGTAGCTGGACTGCCCGGCGCCACCCATCATCCCAGCCACCGAGGTAATATTTATCACCCGCCCCCAGTTGTTGGAGCACATATCGTCCCAGACCGCTTTGATGCAGTAAAATGCAGAGTTCAGGCAGATTTTGACCTCGTTATCGAACTCCTCGATGGTGGCTTTATAGATGGGCACGAAATGGCCCATCTGGGCGGCGTTATTGACCAGTATGCTCACCGCCCCCAGCTCGGCTTTGACCTTGCTCAGCCCCTTCTGCACGTCCTTGGCGTCGCGGACGTCCATCTTGACGGCGATGGACTTCCGTCCCAGCTTCTTTATCTCCTCAGCCACCGCCTCCGCCCCCTCGAAGTGCCCGAAGCCGTGAACGGCGACGTCGGCGCCGTCCCGGGCCAGGGCCAGGGCGATGGCCCGCCCGATGCCGTGCGGCCTCGAAGAACCGCTGACAAAAGCTACCTTACCTTTTAATGACATTCCTCGCCTCCTTTTTTTATTTGACCCGTTGCCATTGATTATCTATACTAGAAACCACCGGAGGGGTGTCCGAGAGGCTTATGGTGACGGTCTTGAAAACCGTTGTCCTCCGACAGGAGGACCGTGGGTTCGAATCCCACCCCCTCCGCCAATCTCCCCGTATTTTACCATACCCGCTACAGCGCTGACCGCCCTCTCCGGCAGCGGAAAGACGGGCACGCCGACCCCTTCCAGAGCGTTTATTTCGGCATAAGCGGTGCCTCTGGGCGAGTCCAGGCAGACCACTATCGGCTTCTGGGCATCTCTGGCAACCTCGACCACCGCCCTCATCAGCTCCATGTTGGTGCTGTAGAAGACCGCCGCCACAACTATGGCATCGACGCCCTCGTCGGCCAGCACGGCTTCGAGCATCTGGCGGCAGCTTTCGAAGTCGTCCGATGTCCAGCCGACGTCAACCGGATTAGAAACCGCGTTTAGTGATGACGAAAGCTTCTTCAGTTTGCGCTTCGTTGTCGGCGAGAATTCGGCCAGCTTTAAGCCTTCTTCAGCGCACTTATCGGCCATAATGATGCCCGGTCCCGCCTGCACCGAGAAAAGGGCTATTCTATTGCCTCCCGCCGCCCCCTGAAAAGCCAGCGCCTTGGCCTTATCGACCAATTCGCCTATGCTGTCGACCACAATCATGCCCGCCTGGCGGAAGGCGGCTTGGTAGTACTGGTATTTGCCGGCTAAAGCCCCCGTATGGGAGAAAGTGCTTTTTTCCACCCCTTCTCCCCTCCCCGCCTTATAGACGATGATTGGCTTGCGTCTGGCGACCTTTTTCGCGGCCTGGATGAGCTTCCGCGGCTCCTCCAGACCCTCAATATAGAGAACGATGACCTCGGTGTCATTGTCCTGCCCGAAATAGCCCACCACCTCGTCGAAGTCGAGGTTGCAGCGGTTGCCCAGCCCGATGGCCTTGCTGATGCCCACGTTCTGGTTGGTCAGGGCGTGCACGATGTAGGCGGTGGCACCGCCGCTCTGCGCCGCCACGGCCACGTTGCCCGCCCGGCTCAAGCTGAGCGTGTACTGGAACGAGGCGTTGAGCCTGGCTCGGGGATTGATGAAGCCCAGCGTGTTGGGCCCGATTATCTTTATTCCGCCCCGCTCGGCGATATCCTTAAGTTTAGATTGCAGCCCGGCGCCGATTTTGGTGCCCACCTCTCGAAAGCCGCCGCTGACCAGGATTACCCCTTTTACCCCCTTGGCCACGCACTCCTCTACAGTAGCCAAAGTAAGCTCGGCGGGAATGACCACCATGGCTAGGTCCACCTCCCCGGGAATAGCGCTCACCGATGGGTAAGCCTTCAGGCCGAAAAGCTGGACCAGCCCCGGGTTGACCGGATAGACCCGGCCCTTGAAGCCCAGCTCCAGCAGGTTACCCAGGCACATATAGCCCACCTTGTCCGGGCTGGCCGAGGCGCCGACGACAGCCACGCTGCGCGGATTGAAGATGCGCTCTAACTGCTTTGTCATTCCAATAATCTTTTAATCCAAACTAGTGGGGTGCCACCGAGACCTCGTTGAGCATGGCGAACCCCAGAAGGTTCAATTGATAGCCGCTAACGTAGGGCTTGACCAGTATATAGTTCATCCCGAAGGACAGCGGAAGGCAGACGGCGTCGTCCACCAGCATCTGCTCAGCTTGCTGGTAGAGCGCCAGGCTAGCTTCATAGTCGGTCTCTGCAGCCGCCGTCTCCAGCAAGGCGTCGAGAGCGGGGTTGCTGTAGCCGCCGTAGTTATGCTCGACGCCGCTTCTAAACAAAACCTCCAGGAAGTCCTGCGGGTGCGGGTAGTCAGCAACCCAGCCCATGTAGAACAGCTCGTCCTTCTCTTCCCTGAGGTCATAGAGGAAGGCCTCTGGCTCGAGCTGCCTCACCGTGACTTCCACCCCCAGGTTCTCCCGCCACTGGTAGACCAGAGATTCCAACTCGGCTGAGATTACCCCTCCCCACCCCGCCGTAGTCAGCGTAATCGGCGGCAGGTTGGCGGCATCGCCGTAGCTGGAGTTGGCAATCAGTTCCCTGGCCTCCTCGACATCGTATCCCAGCCCCACCAGCTCTTCGTTATAGCCGGGTATGCCCGGGGGCAGGATGCCGTAGGCGGGCTGCATGGTGCCCTTAAAGACCAGCGAAATCAGCTTTTCTTTATCAATAGCCAGCGAGAAGGCGCGGCGGATATTGACGTCATCGAAGGGCGGCTTGTCGGTGTTAAAGCCGATATAGTAAAAGCTCAGTTCGGGCGTTATGGCTAGCTCGTCGTAGAAAGGCCCCGCTTCATCCATTGCCTTGGCCGTATAGTCGGTACCGACACCAGTGACATCGATTTCGCCCAGCTCGTACATGTTCATGGCCACCCCACCCCAGAGCTGAAAGACAACGTAGTCCACCTTGGCCATCTCCCCGTAGTAGAGCTCGTTCCTCCCCAGCCACAGCACCTGTTCTGCATCCCACTGGTTGAGGGCAAAGGGCCCCGTGCCGTTGGGCTCATACCACCACCCCACCCCCGACTCCACTTCAGCCCGGTCGACGACAAAGGCGGTGGGATAGGTCAGCTTGGAAAGGAAATAGGACTTGGGGGCATCTATGGTCACTTCCAGGATAAAATCGCCGAGCACCCTTACCCCGCTCATGTCCTCGCTGGCGCCCGATAGTATATCTTGAGCGCCGATAATATCGCCCAGATAGGTAGCGGCGGTCTGCGAGCCGGTCTCAGGCAGGCAGGCCCGCTCCCAGGAATACTTAAAGTCCTCGGCGGTTACCTGTCGCCCGTCGTGGAAAAAGACGTCCTCCCGCAGATAAAAGGTGTAGGTCGTCCCATCCAGGCTCAGCTCCCACCGCTGGGCGATATCGGGCACAGGTTCCAGGTCATCGCCCAGGCGCACCAGCCCGCTGAAAATCTGCACGATGTACTGGTGGGAGTTGGCGTCGCCGACAAGCGCGGGGTCAAGCGTCCAGGGGTCAATGCCGAAGAGGGTAAGCACCCCCGCCTCACCATCGGGCGGTGTTTCCCCGTTATCTTGCGGACAGCCGCCGATGAGCAGACTGCCCAGTATTACCAGCGAGAATAGTATATACAAGCCTTTTTTCATCCTAGATAATCCCCCAGTCACGACAGCCCTGCTCAATCACCGCCAGGTATTCCTTGGAAGGCGGCGCCGCATCAGCCCGTCCCGCCCGGATATAGCTAACGGCATCTATCCTCCTGCCGAAGTCGTCGTTTAAGATTACGTTGATTCGGTTATAGGTGCCGGGGCAATCTTCGTACCTGTCCAGCTTTTTCATGTCCTCCTCCGAAAGCTCGTAAACAGCCCCGATTACCCTCTCCCCACGGAAGGGCTGGATATTAGCGTAGCCGCCCCGCCATTTCCGAGACCACCCGACAAAGACCAGGCGGTAGTGGCTCAAGGTCACTACCGAAACCGGCTTGGCGTTGGGGCAGCGCTCCTGCATCTGCTTTTTGCTCAGGTTGGAAGCGTAGGCAAAATAGTACACCTTTAGAAAAGACCCTTCCGCTTTAAGCTTGAGTATTTCTTACCGCCGACAATAATGTGGTCCAGCACCTCTATGCCCACCAGCTCTCCCGCCTCGGCTAACCTCTTGGTCAGTTCTATGTCATCGGGCGAGGCTTCGGCGTCGCCCGAAGGGTGGTTATGGGCAAAGATGACGGCAGCGGCGCTGGCTGATATCGCCTCCTTGAATACCTCTCTGGGGTGAACGATGCTAGAATCCAGGCTGCCCACCGAAATCTCGGCCACCTTTATCAATTGGTTTCGTGTATCCAGCAAAAGCGCCAGAAAATACTCCTTCTTTTTGTCCCGCAGCCTTCCCCCCACCACCCTGATCATGTCTTCGGGAGTCTTGACCACCGTCTTAGCTCCGGTCTGGGCATAGCCGTCAAGACGGCTGGACAGCTCGAAGGCGGCCTTAATCTGGGCCGCCTTGGCGATGCCGATACCACGCACCTGAGATAATTCTTCCACCGAGGCTTCGGCGATGCCCTTCAGGTTCTCGAATTTTGATAGCAGCCTCTGGGCGGTCACCATCACCGACTCGCCGGAAACACCCCTCCCCAGTATCACCGCCAGTATCTCCTGAGCCGAAAGGGCTTCCACTCCCAGCTTCTGCAGCCTCTCCCGGGGGCGCTCGGAGAGGGGCAAATCGTGTATGGTAAAAGACTTGCTCATCGGCCTCCTCCGCCCGTTAGTATCGCTCACTGACATAGTCCCGCCAAAGGCTGTCTAAGGTATCCATGTCGAAGCCATAAACCGCCTCCAGAGCGGCGTCGTAACCGCTGCCCTGGCTGAAAGTATTCAATAGTTCCAGCATTTTTGACTGCCCGTAGCTGCTGATAAGGTATTCCACCAGGCTGTAGCTCTGGGCGTAACCGAGCGTGGCGACACCGGCATAAGCGGAAAAAGGACTGCAGAGGCTCTGCACCGAGATAAGGCTGTTGTCATCTATCGCCCTCTCCAGCTGGGAAGCAAATGTGTCCTCCATCTCCCCCTCGGTGTACATGGCCAGCCCCTCCTCCAGCCAGGTGGGCAGCTCGTTGTAGGGGTTAAGCGTAATCTGGTCGACAACCAGGTGTGCCAGCTCGTGGGCGATGGCTCGCTTACCCCAGCTTATATTGGTGGGGGCAATGCCGATGGCGATAATGCCATGCCGCGTATAGGCCACCCCACCCGTCCACTCCCGAGGGTAAATCAGCGCCCCCTGCAGGTCTAGGGAATTAGCGTAGATATAGAACTGGACCGGCCGCTCCAGCTCGGCGCCCGTATCCGCCGAAAGCCGCGCCAGCGCACTTAAAGCAGAATCCATCAGCTCGTTGGCAAAGTCTTCGTCGTCCTGGTAGCAGTAGAGCGTTATCTGCCCCTCAGTCAGGCTCGTCCATTCGTAGCGGGTATCGTCGAAGCGGACGCGCACCGGCTCGGTCTCAAGGTAGTTGCCGCCAGCGTCGGCTATCTTCCACCAGTACTCCAGGCTGGAACCGGGCGGAAGCCCACCCACCATCACCATCTCCAGCCGCCAGCTAACGTCAACCTCGGTATCGGGAACGAAGTCCACGATAGCCTCGGCGAAGACATCGGCAAAGCTGGTGCGGTCGACAGAATAGCAGAGCCGGATATCGGTGATAGCGAAATCGCTCCGCGCCGAAAGGTTAAAGTTCATCCGATAAGGAAAATCGGCTTCGGCCCGGCTATCGAGCACGGTAAGCTCACCCTGAGCTTGAGCGATAACGGGGCTCAGAACCGCCAGCGTCAGGCAGACTACTAAGGCTATTAGCGCGAATCTCTTTATCATCCTTCTTCACCCAGTTTAGAGCGCAGGTAGGCAGAGATAAAACCGTCCAGCTCCCCGTCGAGCACGGCTTCGGTATCACCGCTCTGGTATTCGGTGCGGTGGTCTTTGACCATCTTATAGGGGTGGAGGACGTAGCTCCTTATCTGGTTGCCCCACCCCGCCTCAATCCGCCTCCCCTTAATCTTAGCCCTTTCCTCCGCTCGCTTTTCCAGTTCTAGTTCCAGGAGGCGGGAAAGCAGTATCTTTATGGCAATCTCTTTATTCTGGTGCTGGGAGCGCTCGCTCTGGCAGGATACCGCCAGTCCCGTGGGCAGGTGAGTTAGCCTCACCGCGCTGCTCGTCTTCTGCATATGCTGCCCTCCCGGCCCGCTGGAACGGAAGGTCTCGACTTTCAGGTCTTCAGAGGCTATCTTAACGTCGACGTCGGCTTCGGCTTCGGGCATCACCTCCACCAGGGCAAAAGAGGTATGGCGGGCGTGGTCGGCGTCGAAGGGGGAAAGCCGCACCAGGCGGTGAACGCCGTGCTCGGATTTCAGGTAGCCGGTGGCGTAATCGCCGCTGACATCGATGACGGCGCTCTTTATCCCCGCTTCCTCCCCCGGCGAGACATCGAGCACCTCCGCCTTATAGCCACGGCGCTCTGCCCAGCGCAGGTACATTCGCACCAGCATCTGTGCCCAGTCCTGAGATTCGGTGCCCCCCGCCCCGGCATGAATAGAGAGAATAGCACTACGGTGGTCATAGTCGCCGCTAAGGGCCCGCTCCAGCTCCATCTCGTCGAGCCGGGAGGCCAGCTTGTTCACCTCGGACTCAATCTCAGCCGCCATTGAGCTATCCTCAAGTGCGATGAGCTCGGCGGCGTCGGCGGCTTCTTT
Source organism: uncultured Dehalococcoidales bacterium (assembly GCA_964600245.1). Taxonomy (GTDB): domain Bacteria; phylum Chloroflexota; class Dehalococcoidia; order Dehalococcoidales; family BS750m-G39; genus E44-bin88. The sequence goes on along the minus strand of CAZRIU010000040.1, from coordinate 1,432 downwards.
TTCCATCCCCCGCCACCGCTCCACCACCTTCTTCTGCTCGGCAAGCTGGCGCATAACCTCCTGCGCCTTTGCCTGGTCTGCCCAGAAGTCGGGCTCGGCTGACCGCTTCTCCAGTTTTAGGATCTCTTTCTCTCTGGCGGCGATGTCAAAGATGCACCATAGCCATAGAGATTCGAGCCTGCAAGTCCTTCAGCTTATCCCTTATTTCCTGCATCTATAAAAGCCTCCGCTGTAGTCCCGTTGCCATACTATCCTTCGGCGTCTTTAGATTGCCCCCCGCCGCCAGGTGGGCCAGGCGGGTAGGCTCGGGTAACCGATAGCCCCGGCAGCACTGCATCGCCCAGTAGATAGCGCTCTCCAGGTCAACCTTATGCCCGATAGAGACGTATATTGGATTTACCCCCGCTTTGGTGCGCAGGGCGGCGCCGATAACCTCATCGTTATCCAAAAGCTCAGCGTGGCTGCCCGCCTCATTGGCAGGCTCGAAGTGGCTACCGCAGAGCCTTGACTTGGCGCAGCCGATGGTCGGCTTATCCAGAAAAAGCCCCAGGTGCGATGCCAGCCCCAGCCGTCTCGGGTGGGCAATCCCCTGCCCGTCCACCAGGACCAGATCGGGGGTTATCTCAAGTTTTTCGCAGGCGGCTAGCGTTATCGGCGCTTCCCGAAACGATAGCAGCCCGGGAACATAGGGGAAATTTATATTGTCCTCCACCGTCTGCACCTCGGCGACTTCAAGCTCCGGGTAGCTCAAGACCACCACCGCCCCCCTGCCCATCCCCCGGGCGCGGTCAACCGATATATCCACCCCGGCGATGAATCGGGGGCCGGTTAGTTCGTTGGTTCTGGAGACCAGCGAAGCCATCTTCAACTGTATCTCCTGAGCCTGGGACGGACTCACCCGCCAGCCGTGTAAGCTGCCAACTTTCACAATCCGATTATACCCACTGGATAGCGTCATGACAACCGTAACCCCTCTGACATTGACAGTGCGCATATAATACCGCATAATAAGGCGTAAAACATAAAAAAGGACAGGAATAAGATTTGGTAAAGATTAGACTACGACGCGTTGGAGCTAAAAAGCAACCCAGCTATCGCCTGGTGGTAGCCGATTCTCGCGCCCCCCGCGACGGAGCGTTCATCGCCGTCATCGGCCACTATAATCCCCTGACCGACCCCGAGACCATAGTTATTGACCAAGAGAAAGCGTTAGGCTGGCTGAAACAGGGAGCTCAGCCCACCGACACCGCCGCCAGACTACTGGCTAAGGCCGGCATCATCGAAGAGCCTGCCGACAGGAAAGAGAAAATGAAGGCCGGCCCCCCCGCCAAACCGAAAGCGAGCAAGAAGAAGGCCAAGACCACCACCAAGGCTAAGGCCGAGGAAGCACCGAAGGCTGAAGCAGAGGCGGAAGCCTCTGCTGAAGAACCCA
>CAZRIU010000039.1:0-9265 GCA_964600245.1 uncultured Dehalococcoidales bacterium | reverse complement strand
CAGGAAGAACAAGAAAAACAGGAAGAACAGGAAGCCCCGAAAGAACCGGAAACCCCGATTACACCAGCCAGCCCGAAAGAGGCAGAGGGTATGAAAGACCTGGTCGAATACATCGCCAAAGCCATTGTCAATGCGCCTGATGATGTAGTTGTCACCGAAGAGACCGACGACCAGGGAACCGTGCTCAAACTTCAGGTCGCCGATGACGACAAGGGAAGGGTTATTGGCAAGCAAGGTCGTGTCGCTCAAGCCATGCGCACCCTGCTCAGAGTAATCGCCGCCAAGGCGGGCACCAGGGCTACTCTGGAAATTATATAGCCGTAGCTTAATAACCAGTGAAAGCGTCCGGGCTAGAATATATCACCATAGGCCAAATCCTAGCCCCATGGGGTACAAAGGGCCAGCTAAGGGTTGAGGTCATCACTGATTTCCCCCACCGCCTCTCCCCCCACTCACCGGTTTATGTCGACCGCCAGCCTATGACCATTGCCAGCACCAGCTGGCACAAGGGCAAGGCAATCATCAAGCTGCAAGGTATTGATAGCGTTGATGATGCCGAAAGGCTGCGCGGCAAAGCGCTCCAAATCCACCAAAGCCAGCTGGAAACCCTCCCCGAAGGACAGTACTACCACTTCCAGCTCATCGGTCTTGAGGTATGGACCACGGAAGGCAAGCGCTTAGGCAAGGTATTGCGGATTCTAAGCGCCCCCAGCAACGATAACTACGTAGTGGCTGGTGAAAAAGGTGAGATTCTCATTCCCGCTATTGAGGATGTGGTCAAATCGGTTGACCTTGAGCGTGGTCGGATAACCATTGAGGCTATTGAAGGACTACTGGAGCTAAACAGCTAGCTCTGTACGCCGGGCCGCCGCCTCCGCCTTCTCTCCGCCACCCGCAGCCGAATCAGGGAACGCCTTAACGCCGCCTCGACTCTGGCCATATCCACCCCCGGAGGACGCTCGGCCAGCCTTTGTTCAGCGCGGCGCTTGGCTTCCTCGGCTCGGGCGATGTCGATTTCCTCCACCCTCTCGGCGGCGTCGGCCAGGACGATGATTCTATCAGGGCGCACCTCGATAAAACCACCCGAAATCGCCAGGTAAAACTCCTCCCCACCCTTCTTAATTAAAAGCTCCCCGGGCAAAAGCGTGGTCATCAGCGGGGCGTGGTGGGGCAGGATGCCCAGCTGACCCTCGACGCCATTAGCCACGACCTCGTCCACGTCGTCGGAAAAGACCTCTCGCTCCGCGGTAACAACATCAAGCCTGGTTGTCATCTAAGACTCCTCTGACGTTAAGCCCTTGGCCGCCTCCACCGCCTCATCAATGGTGCCTACCATGTAGAAAGCCTGCTCGGGCAGCGTGTCGTGCTGGCCCTCCAGGATTTCCTTAAAGCCGCGCACCGTCTCGGCTATGGGCACGTACTTGCCCGGCCTTCCGGTAAAGTTCTCGGCGACGAACATCGGCTGAGATAAGAACCTCCGGATGCGTCGGGCGCGCGCCACATTGAGCTTGTCCTCCTCACTCAGCTCTTCGATGCCGAGGATGGCGATGATATCCTGCAGGTCCTTGTAGCGCTGCAGCACTCTTTGCACCCCCCGCGCCACCGCATAGTGCTCCTCGCCGACAATAGCCGGGTCGAGAATACGCGAGGTCGAAACCAGTGGGTCAACGGCGGGGTAGATACCCTCCTCGGTCAGCGCGCGGTCCAGGGCGACCACGCCGTCGAGGTGACCAAAGGTGGTGGCTACGCCCGGGTCGGTATAGTCGTCGGCGGGCACGTAGATTGCCTGGAACGAGGTGATTGAGCCCTTCTTGGTCGAGGTAATCCTCTCCTCCAGCTCGCCGACCTCGGTAGCCAGCGTCGGCTGGTAGCCCACCGCCGAAGGCATCCTGCCCAGAAGCGCCGATACCTCCATACCAGCCAGGGTATAGCGGTAGATATTATCGATAAAGAGCAGCACGTCCTGCCCTTCTTCATCACGGAAATATTCGGCCATGGTCAGACCGGTAAGTCCCACGCGAAGCCGCACCCCCGGGGGCTCGTTCATCTGCCCGAAGACCATCACCGTCTTGGCGATTACCCCGGACTCCTTCATCTCTGCCCAGAGGTCGTTGCCCTCGCGCGAGCGTTCGCCAATACCGGTGAAAACGGAGTTGCCGCCGTGCTCGGTGGCAATATTACGGATAAGCTCCTGGATGATAATCGTCTTACCCACGCCGGCACCGCCGTAGGCACCCACCTTACCTCCTCTAGTAAAGGGGGAAATCAGGTCGATAACCTTTAAGCCCGTCTCCAGCATCTGGGTGGTGGTCTCCTGCTCTTCCAATGAAGGCGGCGGGCGGTGCACCGGCCATTTATCCTTGGTCTTGACCTTGCCCAGCTCATCAATAGGCTCGCCCATAACGTTAAACAGCCTCCCCAGCGTTTCCTTCCCCACCGGCACGGTCAGGGCGGCACCGGTATCCACCGCCTCCACCCCCCGCTCCAGCCCGTCGGTGGAAGAAAGCGCCAGGCAGCGCACCCAGTTATTACCCACATGCTCCTGGGCCTCGAGGATGAGCTTCTGCCCGTTGGTGGTAACCTCTATAGCGTTATAAAGGGCCGGCAGCTCGTCAGGGGGAAACTCAATATCGACTACCGTGCCTATTACCTGGGCTACTTTTCCCTTGGCCATAGTTACCCCCTACTTAATTTTCTTCGCCGGCATAAAACCCCGCATCTTGCGATACTGATAGTAGGTCACTCCATCCACCGTCCGGGATACGATTCTGCCCCCGTACTCCAGAGAACCGAGCAGGCTCTCCAGCGTGTCGGCAGAAACATCGACGCCCTTGGCGGCAAGCACTTCCTTAAGCTCGTCAAGGGTATAGGCGATATGGAAATTGGGGTGGAGAAACTCCATAAGCACCGCCACCGTCTCCGGGTTGCCCTTCTTGAAACTAGCATCATTGATAGGCATCGTAAACCTCCTCTTTCTTCTAGGTCAGAGCCGCCGCTCCGCCGGTAATGTCCAGCAGTTCCGTAGTGATTGACTCCTGCCTAGCTTTATTATACATCAATGTCAGGTCTTCAATCAGCTCGTTGGCGTTTTCGGTGGCGTTACGCATGGCTACCATCTGAGCCGACTGCTTACTGGCGATTGATTCCAGAATAGCGTGATATACCTGCATCTCGACAAACCGCGGCAAAAGCTCCCCCAGCACCGCCGCCGAACCTGGCTCGTAGATATAGTCCACGTTCTGCGCCTGGGGTATCTCCGCTGGTTCGACGGGAAGAATCTGCTTCATAAACGGTTTCTGCACCATGGTCGAAATAAACTGGGTATAGACCAGGAAGACCTGGTCGACCACCCCGTCGGTATAATCATCAATAACGATACGAGATATCGGCAGCGTGTCCAGCAGGCTGGGCTGGTCACCGAGCTGGATAAACTCGGCGCGGATATCCCGGTCGTAGCGCCTCATAAACTCCAGCCCCTTGCGCCCCACGTTGATAAGGGTAACCGGTACACTCTGCTCCAGGATAAAATTCGCCGTAAGGCGGTTGATGTTGGCGTTTAGCCCCCCGCACAACCCCCGGTCCGGGGTGATGTGCACCACGGCGATTTTGTTAACGGGACGGCTCTGGAGCAGGGGATGAGGGGCTTCCGTGCCCCGGGACAGGGCCGCCAGGTCAGCCAGTACTTGACTAATTTTATCAGAATAGGGCCTTCCTGCCAAGCCGCGCTCCTGCGCCTTTCTCATCTTCAGAGTGGCAATCATCTCCATGGCGCGCGTAATCTTGGCCGTGGACTGAATACCCTTTATGCGACGACGGATTAAACGGATATTAGCCAATTGCTACAACCCTTTTCTAATTTCCTCCAGTGTGGTCTTAGCTTCCGGTATCATCTCGAAAAACTTGTCGAGCTTTTTGCAGCCGTAGTCATTGCAGTAAGCGCAGTTGGCCACCCCCCTCTCCACCCCGCACTTCCTTACTTCGCAGATATTGCAGTAGCTGAACACCCTGCCCGTTGTGGCCAGACAACCGTCGCAGTTGATGTCCTCGGGCTTGAAGTCATGGTTAAATTGTTTAGTCCACAGCTCGGCGGTCTCTTTCCTCTTGGCGTCATCGTCATTCTGGGTGGCGATAAAAGCCGGGCATTCCGTGCAGACTAACCCGCAATAGGCAATCATCTTTTCCATAAAGCACCTCCTATAAGCTCATCCCCTTCTTGAACTCCTCTAGGGCTTTCTTCAGGGCCCCCTCGGTCTTGTCGCTTATATCCTTATCCTTATTAATCTTCTTACCGATTTCGGGGTGGTTCGCCTCCATAAAGCGGTGGAAGTTGGTTTCAAAGGCGGTGGCTTTATCCACGGGCACATCGTCCAGGTAGCCGTTTATGGCGGCGTAGAGAATGGTAACCTGCTCCTCCAGCGACATGGGCACATACTGCGCCTGTTTCAGGACCTCGGTGACGCGCTGCCCGCGGTCTAGCTGCGCCCGCGTGGCTTTATCCAGCTCGGAGGTACCGAACTGGGCAAAGGCGGCCAACTCGCGGTACTGCACCAGTTCCAGCCTCAGCTTACCCGCCACCTGCTTCATGGCCTTGGTCTGGGCGGCGCTGCCCACGCGCGATACCGAAAGGCCCACATTCAGCGCCGGCCTGATGCCCGCGTTAAAGAGGTCGGTCTCCAGGTACATCTGCCCGTCGGTAATGGAGATGACGTTGGTCGGGATATAAGCCGACATATCGCCCGCCTGCGTTTCGATTATAGGTAGAGCGGTCAGTGAGCCCCCGCCGTATTCGGGGGCGTATTTGGCCGCCCTCTCCAGCAGTCGGCTGTGCAGGTAGAAAACGTCGCCCGGATAGGCCTCCCGCCCCGGTGGGCGGCGCAGCAGCAATGAAAGCTGCCGGTAGGCCCAGCCGTGCTTGGAAAGGTCGTCGTAGATAACCAGGGCGTCCTTGCCCTCCTCCATGAAGTATTCGCCCATGGCGCAGCCCGCGTAAGGCGCCAGGTACTGCATGGCCACCGAATCGGAGGCGTTAGCCGCCACCACGATGGTGTGCTCCATGGCTCCGTGTTCCTCCAGCGTAGCCACTACCCGCGCTACTTTAGATGCCTTCTGCCCGATGGCGACGTAGATACAGATGAGGTCGCCGCCTTTCTGATTGATTATGGTATCCAGGGTAATCGCCGTCTTACCCGTGGAGCGGTCGCCGATGATAAGCTCTCGCTGCCCCCGCCCCAAGGGAATCAGGCTGTCGATGGCTTTGATACCGGTCTGCACCGGTGTGTCCACCGACTTGCGGCGGGTAACGTTGGGCGCTATCCTCTCCATGGGCATGGCCTTCTTGGTCTTGATGGCCCCCTGGCCGTCGAGGGGATTACCCAAGGAATCGACCACCCGCCCGACAAGGGCCTCGCCCACCGGCACCTCGGCGATACGCCCGGTGCAGCGCACCTCGTCCCCTTCCTTGATGGAGGTATAATCGCCCATGATAACAGCGGCGACGCTATCTTCTTCCAGGTTCAGGGCAATGCCCATGATGTCGTTGGGAAACTGCAGCAGCTCGTTATATTTAGCCGCCGTCAGCCCGTGAATGCGGGCGATGCCGTCGCCAATCTCGATGACGGTGCCGACATCGACCATCTTAACCGGTTCCCCGAACTGCTCAATCTGCTTTTTGATAACCGAAACGATGTCCTGCCCTCTTATGGTCACTTTAAGCCACCTCCTTCTTCACTTTAGTCCACCCGTGGCTAACTCTTTCTTCAACGCCAGCAGCTGGCTGTGGGTGCTGCCGTCGAGCAGCTTACCGCCGACCCGGGCTATCATCCCCCCCACCACGTTGGGGTCGACGCTGGCCTCGAGCACCACCTTCTTACCCACCACCACCCCCAAATGCTCCTCCAGCTTCTTCTTCTCCCTGTCGTCCAGGGGCACAGCGGTCACCACCTCAGCGTGCTCGATGCCCCGATAGCTGTCCAGCAGGCGCTGGTACTCCTCGGCAATCTCGCCTATCACACTAAACCGCCCTCTGGTCACCAGCAGGTAAACCAGGTTCCGCGCCAGCGGATTTATATCACCCACCACCCTAGAGAGAACCTTCGCCTTCTTGTCAAAGCCGACCTTGGGGTTCTCCACCAGCGCCATAAAGGCGGCATCCTCCCCCAGGACGCTAATCTTCTTCAGGTCGGTCTGCCACCTGTCTAGCTCTTTTCTCTCCAGGGCAATCTCAAAAACCGCCCTCGCGTAGCGTCGGGCATAAACTCTTCTGGCCACGTTGACTCCCTAGTGATTATTTCTTCTTCAGTGTCGGTGCTTCTTCCAGGACCTTATCGATAATCTGGCGGTGGGCTTTCTTATCCAGAGAGCGGTCGATGACCTTCTCCGCCGCCGTTACCGTCAGGTCGGCGAACTCCTTGCGCAGCTCGCCCACGGCCTCGTTGCGCTCCTGCTGTATCTCGGCCCGCGCCCGGACGATAAGGGTCTCGGCCTCCTGTCGGGCCTGCTCCTGCGCCTCTTTCCTCACCTCTTCGCCGGTGCGCATCGCCCGCGCCACCACCTCTTCACCCTCCTTGCTCGCGCCCGCAATCCGCTTGGCCGCTTCCTCCTCGGCGCGCTCCGCCTGCTGCTTTATCTGCTCCGTCTGCTCCATACTATCCTTAACCCGCTTTGAACGCTCGTCGAGCATACGCATCAGGGGCCTGTAAGCCACCAGGTAGAGCAGCCCGAAAAGGATAACGACATTGATAAGCTGCGCTATCAACGTTGGGCCGTTTATGCCCAGACTGTCCAGTCCTCCCATTTTTCACCCCCTCTGGTTACAAAAATGTCTTAAACTCCCGTCACGGTGTATGCGGAAGCCCGATTTTGACCGAAACCGCTTTAGCGCCTACAGAAGCGTAAACACGGCCAGTAGCACTATTCCGGCCACAACCAGGGCCCCCACCACCGCGGCGGCGATAATCATGCCGACAAATGAAGGTAATCCATCTTGTTCCATCGTCAACTCCTCACTAAATATCCTAGACAATCATAGCCAGGATGATAGCCACAATCAGCACGTAAACGCCGAGAGCCTCAGCCAGAGCAGCCACCAGAATCATATTGGTGAAAATGGGGCCCCTCGCCTCGGGGTTACGGGCTATCCCCTGCAAAGCGGAAAAGCCAATAAGCCCCAGGCCCAGTCCCGGCCCCAGCATCCCCAACCCCACCGCCAGGCCTATCGCCAGCATCTTCATAGTTTCAGGATCCATACTTTTAAAAACCTCCTTTAATAGTTTATTGCTTGTTTTCTATTTTAATGTGCTTCTTCTTCGTGAGGCTGCACCGCCAGCGTCAGGAAGATAAGCGTCAAGCCACCGAAGATAAGAGCCTGGATAAAGCCGATAAGCAGCTCCAGCCCGTAGAACGGTATGGCGAAAAGCCAGGGAATCAGGAAGGCGGTAATCAGGAGCAGTATCTCGCCCGCCGTCATGTTGCCGAAAAGTCGGAAGGTAAGGCTCACGATGCGGATAAGCTCGCTCAAACCCTCCAGCAGGCCGACGAAAACGGTCATCGCCCCCGTGAACAGCCCCTGGGCTCCCGCCATCACCTTGCCCTTGACAAGCTGGCGAAGCGCCGCGAAAAGCTCCCTGAAATTAAGGAACTTGCCGATGTAGCGGATACCCAGCGTCCTCAGCCCGTAGAACTCGACAAAGATGAAAGAGGTCAGCGCCAATGCCAGCGGCATATTGATGTCGGTATTGGCCGCCCGAATCAGGTGCACCTCCCCCTCGGCGGTATGGGCAATAATGGAGCCGAAACCGGGAAGCAGCGCCAGCCAGGCGTTAAAGCCGACAAAGAGAAAAATAGTGGCCACCACCGGGAAGAAACGCCGCCCGTTCTCCTCGCCGGCCACGCTGACGCAAAGGTCATAGAGCCAGCCGATTAAAAACTCAAAGGCGGCCTGCAGCCGACCCGGAACCAGCTTCATACGGCGGGTGATAATATAGGAAATTCCCACCAAAACGATAATGGTAATCCAGGCGCCGATAACACTGTTAGTAATGGGAAAGCCGAAGATGTGGAAAACCGTCTCGGCGGGGAGGTGGGGGGCAGGCCTATCAACAACCAGACCACTGAGCCATTCGGGCATCTCTATACCGAGCATACTCTGGCCTAGGGGGCCAATAACGAAGCCGACTATGAAGATGACAAGGAAAACGACCAGAAGCCCGATAACGAGCGGGAAGGAACAGCCCAGGCAGCCTCGCTTGTTAGCCACTAGCTATTCTCCCCGTCTTGCTTATTACGTATGAACGGCAATAGCATGCGATAAACGCCATAGAAAGCCACAATCAGACCCAAGATTAAGCCTACAATCACCAGGATAGGCTTGGTGCCGAACTTATTATCCAGCCAGAGACCACCCCACACCCCAGCCAAGATAGAGATACCAACGAACCACCCCACCCCGATGAATCTAAATGCCGCTGCCCACCTTCTCATGCCCTGTGCAGCATACCAAATCTGCCTTGGTTGGTCAAGCTCCCTGGCTACCAAAAAGCCCCGGTTCTTTCCGTTCCAGGGCTTACTATTCTCTTAAAACCCAAAGCCGCCTTTAAGACTTTCTCTTGTCGAAATCCTCCAGGTCGAGGGTGTTGATGAAGTCGTAAAAAGCGGACATCTTCCTCAACTCTTCCTCACTGGGCTTCTTGCCCCCCGCCTCACCCGCTTCCTTCTCCTGTATAGGCTTACCCGTCTCCTTGTCCAGCAGGATGCCGGCTTTATCCAGGACTACCTCCTCGGCGAAGATAGGCACTTCCGCCCTCACCGCCAGCGCCAGGGCGTCGCTGGGTCGGGAATCGACCTCCATCTGCTTCCCATCCACGCTGAGCACAATCTTGGCGAAAAAGGTGTCGTTCTTAAGCTCGCTGACGACGATAGAGCTGATAGTCGCCCCCAGGGCATCAATGACCGCGCGCAGCAAGTCGTGGGTCAGGGGACGGGGCACGGTAACATCCTGCAGCTTCACGGCGATAGCGTCGGCCTCGGCGGGACCAATCCATATGGGCAAATAGCGGTCCGAATCCTTCTCCTTCAGAATCACCACCCGCTGATAGTTCATCAGGCTCACCCGGATACTATCAATAAGCATCTCTATCATATGCCGAATCCTCCTCTATCTCACCAGCACCTAGATTTTACTCCACCACCCCCCCACTGTCAATAAACAAAATACCAGCTTAAAACCGACCACCCATTATGGTATAATAGCCAAGTGATAAATCGGCCC
>CAZRIU010000038.1:5364-9322 GCA_964600245.1 uncultured Dehalococcoidales bacterium | reverse complement strand
TCCATAAAATCAATGAGGCCGTGCACCCACTCTCGACCCCGCCCAACAGCTTGCCCGCACCAGCCAACTCCAACCAGGTAGCCCTGCGGCACCCGGGGCTTCTATTTACCGCTGCTTCCTCTCGGACCTGACGGGATTCATAGTGCTCCGCCGCGCAGGACCCGGCCTTCAACACCGCTTAGCACGAGTAGTCCCACCAGACAAAGGCCTCAAGCGGGAATTCGACCCCGCTATAGCGGATTGCGAGTTCAGGGCACCGCTGGCTCCCCGTCTAGCACGACCTCACCCAAATGCTAACCTTCACCTAGCGCTTTGTCAAGGGATAGCTTCTTTTCCCCACCCCCATTTTATATCTTTTCCCACCCACCGCCCTTTAAGGAAAAGGGGGCTCCGCCCCCTTTAAAACCCCCAAAAAGGTGGAGCGAAGGGGTACTCCCCCAAGTTAAGGAGTTTACTCATTAGGGCGGGTACTGGGTGGGACAACAACACTTTCGCTAAACAAGGTGGGGCGGTGCGCAAAAAAGAAAACCCCGGAGTTATAACACCCCGGGGCCTCTCATCACAAAAAAGTCTGAGTATGCTTACGTCTGCGGCTTGCCCAGAACGGCTTCGAAAAGCTCCTCGTCCATGGCGTGCCCCTCGGCAAGCATCTGGCGGTACTTGATAAAGTCTATGGTGTCCTTGCCCGTTATCTTCTTGGTGTTGAAGGCGCCGAAGCCCAGGAAAGCCTCGCCCGTCATGTTGACCGCCAGCCAGTAACGGTGGTCGTTCTTGTTTGTATCCCAGAAGAACTTCTTCTTCTCCCGAATACCCATGATTGACTTCATCAGGCAGCCCTCGAAGAGGTTGGTGAAGGTCCAGATTATCTTGTTCACCTCGTTATCGAGCTGGGTGAAGTCAACCTCCAGCGACTTGACCAGCTCGCGGGCTTTCTTGGCTTCCTCACCCCTGACGAACTCACCATAGACAATCTCGCCGTCCTTCACCCAGCTGTCGGTAATGACCTGCGGGTTGCGGATGAACTTGTCGCCCTGCTTCAGTACCGGCACCACCTTGCTCAGGTAGTTCTTGCGGTGCATCTTATAGGCGCTCCACATCTCGCAGGAGATGCAGTTCCACATGGCGTCCTCGATGGTCAGCGCCCAAGGCAAAAAGTCAGAAGATCCTCCCACCGGTGCCGAGCCGTGCCTTGGCCCCGCCTGTCCGAATATAGCCAGGTCGGAAGCCACGGCGATGTCGCAGGCACCGCCGATTTCCTGCCCACCGGCGACGCTCATGCCGTTCACCCGCCGGATAACCGGCTTCTGGCACATCAGGATGGAATCGACCATACCGTTAAAGAGGTCCATGTACTGCCCGTACTCCTCCGGCTTGCTGGAATAGTATTCCGAATACTCCTTGGTGTTACCCCCCGTGCAGAAAGCGTTGTGGCCGGCGCCGGTAAACACCACCGCCACCACGCGGCGGTTCATCTGCGCCCGGTGGAAACCGGCGATAACCCCCTTGACCATCTCCGTGGTGTAGGAGTTATACTGGGCCGGGTTGTTTAAGGTAATCCAGGCGCTGTAAAGCCCCTCCACCGGCTTACCGCTGGGGTCGACTATGGGTTTCTCCTCGTACAGGGTGCAGGGCGGCTCGGTGCCGAAATGCTCCATGCCCCAAATGTTGTGGTCCTTGACACCACCTTCTCTAGGCATCCAGTCTAGAGCCATTGCTAATACCTCCTCTTTGTTTTTTTAGTTTAAAAATCAGGGGTCAGGACTATTCTCTTGGTCAGCCCTCCCTTGTGGGCTTCCTCATAAGACTTCTCTATGGTGCTCATCGGCCTCGTCTCGATAAAGGGCGCTATCTGAATCTTGCCCTCTAAGACCATCTTCAGGACTTCGGGGTAGTACTTGGGCAGACAGCCCCAGGAGCCCAAAATATCGGCGTCGAAGGCCATTAATCTCGACAGGGCGTACTCGTTCTTCTGCATGCCGAAGCCGCATATCACCAGCTTGCCCACAAACGAAAGTAGTTCTAAGCCGATGGCCTGGCCATCTGCCGTGCCCGTCCACTCGAATATCTTCCAGCCGTAGTTGCCGGGTATACCCTTCTCTTTACAGTAGGCACGGAATTCGTCCCTTATGTCTCGGGGGCTCTTATCCACCGAGCTGATGACGTGGGTGGCGCCGTAGTTGAGCGCCCTCTTCAGCTTCTCCGGGTTGCGGGCGATGCCGACGACCTCTTTAGCCCCCAGCGCCTTGCACACCTGGGCGGCATAGACCCCCAGCCCCCCCGTAACCCCGATAACTATGGTCAGGTCGCCCGGTTTGACCTCGGCTCTCATCGCCGCCTGGTAGGGCGAGGTCACCGCGTCGGCGATGACGGCGAAATGAGCCAGGGGAACGCCTTTACGGTCGGGGATGACGCACAGGTCTTCGGCGGGGACGACGATGTGGCTGGAATTACCGCCGTAGATGTCCATGCTGTTGCCCGGCATCTTCTGCGCTAGGCAGCGGTTGCCCCGGCCGGCGGCACAGATGGGGCAGTTGTTACAGGGCATCACCGCGGGAATAATCACCTCTTTGCCCAGCCACTTGCTGTCGCCGGCGACCACGGTGCCACTGATTTCATGCCCCAGCGTCAGCGGCGGCTTGCTCACCGTGGGCACGCCGTCGTAAAAATAGCCCAGGTCGGTGTGGCAGACGCCGCAGCCGGCAATCTCCACCAGCACCTCGCCAGGCTTGAGTTCGGGGACGTCGATAACCGTCTTGGCCAGCTTGCCCCCTTCTACCATCTGCCAGGTTTGAATTTTGTCCGGTATTTTCGCCATATTTATCTCCTCCCTCTACGAATAATAAAATACGAGGGGCGAAATTCAACCCTTAATCTCCGAGCTATCACCCCCTCGCTAGAGACCCTGAAAGTCTCAGAAAAACGGGAAAAGGCAACAAATAGTTTATCGTTTGACCCCGCCCCATGTCAACAATTAAGGGGAGCACTCCACTCCACCCCCCTCAGACGCCGTGGCTGAGACGGGCCACCAAGCGCATGGGTAGCTTTTTCGCCACCATCTTGGCCTGGGTGGCGGTGATATCGTAAGGGACACGGTAGAGCCAGAAGCGATTCTTATCGCTGTCGTAGATGGCGTAGCTCGCCCTGGGGTCGCCGTCCCGCGGCTGCCCCACCGCCCCCGGGTTGATAATCAGCCGCTCCTTAGCCGGCACCAGCTCCTTCTGCGGGGCGAACGGGCGAAAGGAACAGGCTCCCCCCTCGTCGTAGCTAAAGGCGGCGGGCACATGGGTGTGCGCCAGCAAACAAAACTGGCTCTTGAAGTAGGCAAAGTTCTCCCTAGCGCCGCTGATGGAAAGCACGTACTCCCAGATAGGCTCCCGGGGGCTGCCGTGCACTATGGTAAAATCGTCCTTGTTGATAACCCGCGGCAGGTTCTTGATATAGCGCACATCCTGCGAGTTCAACTGCTCCGCCGTCCACTCTGAAGCGGCTACGGCGTCGGGGTTAAACTCAGCGGTATCTATCTGCCCCACCGCCGCCAGGTCGTGGTTGCCGACCACGCAGATATGTTTGGTCTGGCGCAAAAGCTCGATGCAATCGTGCGGGTCGGGACCGTAACCCACGATATCCCCCAAACACCATATCTCCTCCACACCCCCCCGCTGCTTAACATCGACCAGTACCGCTGCAAAAGCCGCCAGATTAGAGTGAATATCAGCAATAATGGCGCAACGCATATACAACCACTAATATAGCAGTTTTTTCTTCATATGGCTAGAGCTAATGGGTACTATACCGGGACTTCCAGCGTCAGCGTCGTCCCCTTACCCGGCTCGGACCGCAAACTCAGCTTCCCCCCGATGAGCTGCGCTCTCTCCTGCATGCCGGCCAGTCCCAGCTTGCCGACAACGGTCAGGTCGTCCATCCTCTTCGGCAGCTCAAAGCCCTTGCCTTCGTCCTC
>CAZRIU010000038.1:0-5264 GCA_964600245.1 uncultured Dehalococcoidales bacterium | reverse complement strand
AGGTCATCCAGTACCGACGGCCTCAGGTCCTGACTGAAGCGGTGCACCCCATCCATTATCTTGGCGGCCTGCTTACGCATTTCCTCCACGAGTTCGGCATTCTGCGGCGACAGGTTATCGGCAGCCAATGTAAGCTTATCCACCTGACGCAGTAGAATTACCAAATCCTGAGCGGTATCATCGTGAAGCTCTCGAGCAATACGCCGACGCTCCTCTTCCTGGGCCCTGGTGACCTGCTGAAGGTAGAACCTCAACCTCTCCTGCATCTGTTTTTGCTTAATAGCGTCTCTTCGGCGCTTCTCGAACCACAGGTTGACCAGCCCACCGATGACAATAACGCCCCCACTCTCGAACAGGGCATCGGGCGTATATTGAGAGAGTAAAAAAGCGCGAGGCAGCATAATGGCCAGCGCCACCCCCAGGCTGACCAGCCCCGCCTTGAGCCCGAAAACAAGCCCCGCGTAGCTTATCGGCAGCAGCAGGAAGACGCGTTCTACGGCGTGGCGGGTCAGTCCCAGAGAGGCCAGCAGCGAAGTCGAATCCGTACCCAGTATCTGCTGCGGGTAATGCAGGATGACGCCCAGGGCAAACATAACCACCACCAGCCAGAGCTGGTGGTTAGCCATAACCCTTGACGCCCGACTTAATGGAGACATATCTACGACCCTCGACTTGTTTCTCAGGGCAGATCCTCCAGGGTAAGCCAGCCCTTTCGCAAGGCGTATAATACCGCTTCCGTGCGCGAAGCCACCCCCAGCTTATTAAAGATGTTCCCCAGGTGCACCTGCACCGTGCGCGGACTGAGGAAAAGCTGCTGGGCGATATCCTTATTGCTCACGCCGGTGGCGGCTAACTTCAATACCTCCATCTCGCGCTCGCTGAGAGGCTCGATGGCCTGGGTCTCGCCGCTCTTGGGGGATACCATGCGGTCAACCACCCTGCGGGCGACCACAGGGTGCAGCACTGATTCACCGGCATAGACCGCCCTGATGGCGTCAATCAGCTCGCGCACCTTCACCCCCTTGAGCAAATAGCCAGCTGCCCCCGCTTCGAGAAGAGCAAAAATATACTGGTCGTAATCATAGGCGGTCAGTATCAGCACGGCTATGGCAGGGTTAAGCTTCTTTATCTGCTTGGTAGCCTCCACCCCATTAAGCTTGGGCATGGCGATATCCATCACCACCACGTCCGGCTTAAGCTCAGTGGCTAACTTTACCGCCTCTTCACCGTCGCCGGCCTCCCCCACCACCTCCATGTCCGGCTCACGCTGCAAAAACTCGCGGGTGCCCTCACGCACCATCACGTGGTCCTCGGCGAGCAAAACCTTAATCTTATCCATGCCTCTATCCCGAATCGCTTCCACATTATAGACCACCTCATCCCCCACTTCAATAAATTCAATAGTACAAAATGCTTATTTAAAAAGCCCTCAAAATAGGCATTTCCCACAGTCCCAAATAAGCCCCTTAACCGATGGCAGCCGACGGGCGATAAAGTAAGCTAGAAGAGGATGAAGGATAAACCAGGAAGGAGAAGAAAATGAAGACAAGGACAGCAAAGGAAAAGGCTGAAACCAAAGCCAAGGCAGGCGAAGAGCTGATTGTCGTCGCTCCCCAAGAAATCCAGGACCACCTCAAGTGGGGTCAGGCCCTCTTCGAGAAAGGTCACTACGAGGAAGCTCTGGCCGAATTCGAGGCCGTTCTCAGGACGGCTCCGGGCAGCATCGAGACACGTATCTGGATAAGGAAGACGAAAGAGGCAATCGCCCAGCCCGAGGTCGCGCCAACAATCGAAGAGGAAGCCGTTGCCGAAGCGGTCAAGCCCAAGGAATGCGTCTGGATGAAGCTGGGCATGGTCTCCTACCGCATCTGCACCAACAACTACGACTGCCTCACCTGCGAGTTCGACCAGGAGATGCAGGATAAGATGGCTAAGGGGGACACGGCGGAGCTTGATGCCGCCCTGGAGAGATTCAAGGAGCTACCGGGCAGCCAGAGGGTCTGCCGCTACGCCCTCAAGGGCAACGTCTCCTACCGGCTCTGCACCCGCCTCTTCCAGTGCGAGACCTGCGAGTTCGGGCAGAACATGGAAGAAGCCACTCAGCGCAAGCTGGCTAAGCTGGCCGCCCGACGGGAAGCCTTGAGCAAAAAGGTCAGATAGTTGACAGGTGATACAGTGAGTACAGAGCTCATCGCCTATTTACAGGGACTAATGCGGTTGCGAGGGCGGTTACCCAGTCAATTCGCCGCCGATCTGGGTGTTAGCCACACCAGTGTCAGCCGATGGCTCTCTGGTAAAGATAAGCCAAGCTTTACCTCTTGCGTAAAGCTGGCCAACTATACTGGAGTGCCACTTCAGCGCGTACTGCAAATCGTGGGATACCTGATGCCATTGGAGGAAACGACCGCTAGCGAATTGCCGGATTTCCAGGAGTACGCGAAAAGGAAGTATCCGCAAGAGTTAGATGACGACCTGGTGACATTAATAGAAGACCTTATTGAGCGGCGAAGAGGAAAAGATGGAGGGCTTTCCGCCTAACTCAGAAAGTCATAGACTTTAATGGATGAAAGGCGGGCGTGTTAATAAGCGCCCGCCCTCCCTTGTGACCCCAAATCCAGCCGTGCTATAATTTTCCCGTGAAACTATCCGAACTGGGCGAATTCGGGCTCATCGACCTGCTGGCTAAAATGGCGGGCGGGGGCGACGAGCGCCTGCTCATCGGCATCGGTGACGATGCCGCCGCCTGGCAGGGCGACGACTCGATACAACTAGCTACCGTCGATTCCTTCATTGAAGGTGTACACTTCACCCCACAAACAACCCCCTGGCCCGATGTCGGCACCAAGGCGCTGGCAATAAACCTCTCCGACATCGCCGCTATGGGCGGCATCCCCCGCTACGCCCTGGTATCGCTTGCCCTTCCCGACGACAGCGAAGTCGAGGATGTCACCGCCCTCTACAACAGCATGCTCAAGCTGGCCAAGCAATACGGTGTAACCGTCGTCGGTGGCGATATAAGTAATTCCCCCATAGTTGCCGTCTCTATTACTATCCTAGGCAGCAGCCCGACAAATAAGACTCTGACACGCTCCAGCGCCCGACCCGGAGAAACGGTAGCCGTCACCGGCAATTTGGGTGCCGCCGCGGCCGGTATGGAGATACTGAAGAGCCAGCGCCACCTCGACCCCGAAGCTGAAAACCGCCTCAAAAACGCCTTTCTCCACCCCACCCCCCGCATCGCCGAGGGTCTATTGCTCGTCGAGCAGGGGGTTAAAACGGCCATTGACATCAGCGACGGGCTGGTGGCCGACCTTAATCAAGTATGCAAGGCAAGTCAGGTCGGTGCCCGCATCGAGGTCGAGCGCGTCCCTATTGAGTCTGCGGTTAAAACAGCCTTCGGCGAGAGAGCCCTTGAATTCGCCTTATCCGGCGGCGAAGATTACGAGCTTTTATTCACCGCCAGCAGTGAGATTGTGGAAAAAGTCAAGAAAGCAGCCTCCCTACCAGTCACCGCCATCGGCGAAATCACCGCCGAGGGACTAACCCTGGTCGATAAAGAGGGCAACCCCTTTAAGCTGAAAAAGGCGGGCTGGGAGCATTTCAGCCAGCGATGAACTCATTAGAATTAACCACCCCCAGCCCCGAGCAGACCCAGCAGTTCGGCACCCGCCTCGGCAAAATAGCCCAACCCGGCGACGTCATCCTGCTGGTGGGCAAGCTGGGGGCGGGCAAGACCTGCCTGACTCAGGGCATCGCCTGGGGGCTGGGCATCAAAGAGTATGCCGCCAGCCCCTCCTTCGTGCTGGTCAGGGAGCTTTACGGAAGGCTGCCCCTATATCACGTGGACTTCTACCGCCTGGAAAACCTGGCTGAGATTGCCGAGCTCGGCCTGGATGAATACTTCTACGGCCAGGGCGTCTCGGTGGTGGAGTGGGCGGAAAAGGCTTTGAGCCTTTTGCCCCCCGAAAACCTGCTTATTGAAATGGAATACATCTCCGATAACGAGCGCCGCCTCAAAATCAAAGCCAACGGCAAACGCTACCGCGAAATGTTAGCGCAGCTGAAATGATAGTAGCCATAGACAGCTCAACCGATACCGCCAGCCTGGCGTTAGCGCAGGACGGCAAGGTGCTGGCTGAAACCAGCTGGCGCTGCGGCCAGAACCACAGCGTCGAGCTTTTGCCCCGCTTTACTCAGTTGCTGGATGAGGCTAAGGTCAGCTTGAAAGATACCAGCGTCGTTATCGTGGCTAAAGGCCCCGGCAGCTTTAACGGCCTGCGCGTGGGCTTGAGCACAGCCAAGGGCCTGGCTTTCAGCCTGGGCGTCCCCATCATCGGCATCAGCAGCCTGGAGATGGAAGCCTACGGCCACGCCGAAACAGGTCTGCCCATCTGCCCTATATTCAACGCGGGCCGAGGCGAAATCGCCGCCGCCTTATACCAGAAAAAGGATAATGAGTGGCGACAGCTTGCTCCTGAACACATCACCAATGTCGACGCCCTATCTAACGAAATAGACGAGCCGACCCTCTTCTGCGGGGAATACGTGGCTGTTATCGCACGTCAGCTAAAAGAAAAGCTCAGAGAAAAAGCGGTCATCGCCCCCGACCGGATGCGCTCGGCTGTGTCATTAATTGAGCTGGCCCAACCCAGAATCGACGCCGGCGACTACGACGACCCCGCCACCCTGCAGCCCACCTATCTGCGGCGCCCCCACATCACCAAACCCAGGCGCTCAGAAATTCACTAACGGAGACTCAAAATGACGAACTGGCCTCAAACGAATGTTGACCCGATAAAGGAATGCGACAAGTGCTTTGCCTGCGGCCCCAAAAACCCCATCGGCCTCAAGCTCAAATTCGACTGGGACGGACAGCAGGTCAAGGCCAAATTCACCCCCGGTGAATACCACCAGGGCTGGGCCGGTCTGGTGCACGGTGGCATTATCAGCTGCCTCCTCGACGAAGCCATGAGCTACGCCGCTTTGTATTCCGGGGTCAACAGCCTAACCGCCCGGATGCAGACCAGATTTAAGCGCCCCCAGCCCATAGACGAGCCGCTTACCGTCACCGGCTCCGTGACCAAGAAGACGAGACGACTGGTCGAAGCCAAGGCGGAACTGAAGCTCACCGACGGCACCCCGGTCGCCGAAAGCATAGCCACCATGTTTATCTTTCCGGGGAAGGGGACTAGGGTCAATGCCTAAGCTTGAAGCCGTCATCTGGGATATGGACGGCGTCCTCGCCGACACCGCCCCCCACCACC
>CAZRIU010000037.1:6274-9413 GCA_964600245.1 uncultured Dehalococcoidales bacterium | reverse complement strand
GGCCAGACGGGCTTAAACCTGGCTGTCGATTTAGCCAACGCCGGCATCTTGGAGAAATACAACGTAAAATCCCTGGGCACGCCCATCCAGACCATCAGAAACGCCGAGGACCGCGAGCTCTTCAAAAAGCTGATGGCCGACATCGGCGAGCCGACGCCTAAGAGCGCCACGGTCAATACCGTACGGCAAGCCCAAAAGGTGGCTAAGGAAATCGGCCTGCCCCTCATTATACGCCCCGCCTATACGCTGGGGGGGACGGGGGGAGGGGTCGCCCGCACCGCCAAGGAACTAGACAGTGTGGTAAGCGGCGGGCTGGCGGCCAGCCCCATCAACCAGGTGCTGGTGGAGAAATCGGTGGTGGGGTGGAAGGAAATAGAGTACGAGGTGATGCGTGATGCGGCCAATAACTGCATCACCGTCTGCAACATGGAAAACCTCGACCCAATGGGGGTGCACACCGGTGACAGCATCGTCGTCGCCCCCAGCCAGACGCTGACCAACAAGGAATACCAGATGCTGCGGACGGCCAGCATAAAGATTATACGAGCCCTGGGCGTTGAAGGCGGCTGCAACATACAGTTCGCCCTAGACCCCAACAGCCAGAACTACTATGTCATCGAGGTCAATCCCCGCGTCAGCCGCAGCTCGGCGCTGGCCAGTAAAGCCACCGGCTACCCTATCGCCCGCGTGGCGGCCAAGATAGCCGTAGGCAAACGGCTGGACGAAATCCCCAACCAGGTAACGGGCAAGACGATGGCTTCCTTCGAGCCGGCCCTGGACTACCTGGTGGTCAAGATTCCCCGCTGGCCCTTCGATAAATTCGCCTCCGGTGACCGCATTATCGGCACCCAGATGAAAGCCACCGGCGAGGTCATGGCCATCGACCGGTGCTTCGAAGCCGCCCTGCAGAAGGCAATACGCTCCCTTGAGTTCGGCAAGAGGTCACTACTCTGGGAAGACCCCAGCTGGAAGCTTAATGAGGATATTAAGGGTTACCCGCTGGAGCCAAACGACCTCAGGCTCTGGGCTTTAATGGCCGCCCTGAGGCGAGGGATAACCCCCAAAGACTTGTCGGAGCACACCAAAATCGACCTCTGGTTCACCACCAAGCTCCAGAATATCGTGGATATGGAAAAAACGCTGCTGTCTGAGGCACTGACGCCTGAGCTCATGCTGAAGGCAAAGCGTCTCGGCTTTGCCGACGGCCAGATTGGAACGCTGGCCGACAGACTCCCCGAACAGGTTAGGCAGCTGCGCCTTAACTGGAACATCCGCCCTGTCTATAAGATGGTGGATACCTGCGCCGCCGAGTTCGACGCTGCCACCCCCTATTTCTACAGCAGCTACGAGCAGGAGAACGAGGCACTGCCCCCCAAGGCGAACAAGGCAGTGGTTATTGGCAGCGGGCCGATACGCATCGGCCAGGGCATTGAATTTGATTATTGCAGCGTCCATTCCGCCTGGGCTTTGCAGGAATCCGATTACAAGGCCATTATGGTCAACTCGAACCCGGAAACGGTCTCCACCGACTTCGACACCAGCGACCGACTCTACTTCGAGGCTCTGGACGAGGAAAGCCTGCGAGACATACTGGAAAACGAGGGGGGAAACGGGGAAGCACCGCCGTCAATCGTACAGTTCGGCGGGCAGACGGCGATAAACCTGGCCGAGCCGCTGTTTCGCAGCGGCATGCCCATTCTGGGCTCCAGCGCCGAAGCCATCGACCTGGCTGAGGACAGGCGCCGCTTCGAGAACTTCCTCAACGAGTTGGGCATACCCCAGCCCCCCGGCGCTGGCGTAACCTCGGCAGAAGAAGCCTTAAGCGTGGCCAAGCACATCGGCTACCCGGTGCTGGTCCGCCCCAGCTATGTTCTCGGCGGCCGGGCTATGGAGATAGTCCACAACTCGAGTGAGCTCAGCCGCTACATCAAACAGGCTATCGAGCTGGACACCAAACACCCCGTCCTCATTGACAAGTACCTCGAGGGTAAGGAGGCGGAGGTCGACGCCGTCGGCGACGGGGAAGATATTCTCATTCCGGGGATAATGGAGCATATCGAACGGGCTGGAGTCCACAGCGGCGATTCTATGGCGCTCTACCCCGGGATAAATCTGACCGAAGACGAGGTGGATACCTTGGTTGACTACGCTATCCGGATAGGGCTGGGGCTTAAGATCAAGGGCTTAATGAACATCCAGTTCGTCATCATGCGCAGTGGTGATGGCAACGGCTCCTCGGTCTATGTGCTGGAGGTAAACCCCCGCGCCAGCCGCACCATCCCCTTCATCTCCAAGGTCACCGGCGTGCCCATGGTCAAGGTGGCCACCAAGGTCATGCTGGGCCAGACACTTAAGGAGCAGGGCTATAAGACCGGACTCTGGCCACGGCAAAAGCTGGTGGCGATTAAAGCCCCCGTCTTTTCCATGTCCAAGCTCATCGGGGTGGATACCTACCTGGGACCCGAGATGAAGTCCACCGGCGAGATAATGGGCATAGACTATAGCTACGACGCCGCCCTGGCCAAGGCGCTTCAGGCCGCGGGTATAAACCTCCAGTCCGAAGGCGCCATGCTCTTCAGCATCGCCGACCGGGACAAGCCAGAGGCACTGCCCATAATCAAGGGCTTTTCCCAGATAGGCCACAAGCTCTATGCCACCGAGGGCACCGCCGCCATGATTAAGGCATCGGGACTGCCAGTAACAGCCATACGCAAGAAGTTGAGCGAGGGGCACCCTAACGTCCTTGATATTATCAACGACAAGACGGTGAGCGGCATCGTTAATACCATTACCGGAGGCCGTGTTCCGTTGCGGGACGGTTTTCGCATCCGCCGCGCTGCCACCGAGAAGCGCATTCCCTGCTTTACCTCGCTCGATACCGCCCAGGCCGCATTGAAAGTGCTGCTCAGAGGAAGCCAGATTTACAGCGCCCTGCCAGTAGCCGACTACCGCAAGAAGGCACCAAGTTGATACAGGAAATTGCCTCAGTTAAAGCCAACACCGAGCCCATGCCCCAGGCTCACCTTCTCTGGCTGGAAGCCCCCCAGATCGCCTCCCAGGCACGACCAGGGCAGTTCGCCATGGTGCGCTGCGGTGAAAAGGGTGAATACCAGCTGCGCCGCCCTTTGAGCATCCACCA
>CAZRIU010000037.1:3929-6174 GCA_964600245.1 uncultured Dehalococcoidales bacterium | reverse complement strand
CCTGCTCTACGGCACGCCGAGCGCCGCCCAGCTTTACCCACACCTCCCCAAAGTCAGGCTGGTCACCGCTACCGAAGACGGCAGTGAGGGCAGAAAGGGCATGATAACCGATCACCTTCCCGACCATATAAACCTGACGGATCAGATTTTTGCCTGCGGGCCGCTGGCGATGTATAAAACTATGGCACGAATGACCGAGCTGAAAACCAAGCCCGTCCAGATATCCCTGGAGGTGCGGATGGGCTGCGGGCTTGGCGTCTGCTACGGCTGCACGGTAAAGACAACAAACGGCCTGAAACAGGTATGCCAAGACGGGCCGATATTCGAGCTGAATGATATTTTATGGGAAGAACTAGCCGATTAGAGGAGGCAAATTATGAAAGCAATTGGTATCGTCGGTAGTCCGAGAAAGGGCGGCAACACGGAAATACTAACCAAACACGCCCTGAAGGCCATAGCCGAGGAAGGGCTAGACACCGAACTAATAACTCTAAGCGGCCTAGATATCCAACCGTGCGATGGCTGTAGCGTCTGCCTCAAAGAAGAGCGTTGTCATATCGAAGACGATCTGATGCCACTTTACACCAAGGCGAAAGAGGCGGAGGCCGTAATACTGGCCTCTCCGGTTTACTTCGGTTCAGCGACGTCTCTAGTGAAAGCGTTTATGGACAGAGCCGGCCGCATGGGAGGTTTCAGAAGGGTATTCGAGGGAAAGGTAGGCGGGCCCTTGGTGGTCGCCCGCCGCGCCGGCCACAACTTTACCTTCGCTCAGATTATGTATTGGTTTCATATCCTGGGGTTTTTTATGCCCGGTTCAACCTACTGGAATATTGCCTTTGGCCGAGAGAAGGGCGAGGTGGCAAATGACGAGGAAGGGATGGCCACGGCCTGGAACTTCGGCAAGAACATCGCCTTCCTGGTGAAAAAACTGAATGCCTAGTCCCCTAATCATCTTCAAGGAGGTGGGAAAATGGTAGTCACCAAGAAAATAAGCCTTCAAAGTAAGGGGCACGGCGAAATTATCGACATCACGCCCGAGGTGCAAAAATATCTGGCCGAAACGAAGTTAAGCGAGGGAACGGTCACCCTGTTTGTCACTGGCTCCACCGCTGGGATTACCACCATCGAGTACGAACCGGGGCTGCTGGCCGACTTCAAGAGCATGTGGGAAAGAGTAATCCCCACCAACATCCCCTACCAGCACGACGAAGCCTGGGGTGACGGTAACGGGCATTCCCATGTACGGGCTTCGCTGCTGGGAGCCTCGCTGGTAATACCCTTTAATAATAAAAGCCTGGCGCTGGGCACCTGGCAGCAAATAGTGGTGGTGGACTTCGATAACAGGGCGCGGTCGCGGCAAATTGTGGTGCAGGTTATGGGGGACTAGAGGACTTTGACATCGCTTTAGCCAGCGCTTATAATTGGGTCTAACCAAATGGCAAACCAGATAGGTAAAAGGTATTGCTGCAAAAAGTGCGGCGCTGAGTTTATCGTCACCCGCGGCGGTGAAGGTACCATTCACTGCTGCGGCAAACCAATGGAATTAAAGAAATAGATGGCCAGTCAATTAGGGAAAAGATACCGCTGCACCAAGTGCGGCACCGAAATACTCTGCACCAAGGCTGGTGAAGGTACACCCAGCTGCTGCGGCCAGGAGATGGAACTCCAAGAACCCCGCCCCGTCCCCTCTTCGGACTAGCTAACTATTTGCCGTGCAGCAGCGAAAAGAATTCAGCCCTAGTTTCGGTTCGGTTGCGAAAGCTACCCCTGAGGGCTGAGGTAACGATAGCGCTCCCCGGTTTTTTAATGCCCCGCATTATCATACAAAGGTGTTCCGCCTGGACGATGACCCCCACCCCATCGGGCTTAAGCCCACTGACGATGGCGTCGGCAATCTGGGAGGTCATCCTTTCCTGAATCTGGGGGCGCTTGGCGAAGACTTCCACCACCCGAGCCAGCTTGCTCCCACCGACAACACGCCCCGTCTCGTTGGGCAGATAGCCCACATGAACCATGCCGTAGAAGGGCAAGAGGTGGTGTTCGCACATAGAGTAGAAGGGAATGTCCCTGAGGATAACCATCTCGCGGTGCCCTTCCTCAAAGCCCACCGAAAGGTCTTCCTTGGGGTCCATATCAAGCCCGGTAAAGAGCTCAGAGTACATATCAGCTACCCTCTGGGGGGTGCCTTCCAAACCCTCCCTTTCCGGGTTCTCGCCGATAGCCTTAATAATAGAGGTTATGGCTG
>CAZRIU010000037.1:0-3829 GCA_964600245.1 uncultured Dehalococcoidales bacterium | reverse complement strand
TGTTATGTCAAGTTAGCCCTAGCGCCTTCTCTACATTAGCCAGGTCAGCGGGAAGCTCCAAAAACGGCTCGGCGCCCTTGACTGCCGCCTCGGTATCCTTGAGCCCGGTGCCGGTGACAATAGAGACGATGCGGCTCTGGGAGAAGTCCCTACCCTGCTGGCGGAGCTTTACCAGCCCGGCCAAAGAGGCCGCTGAGGCCGGCTCGCCGAAGATGCCGGCTTTGGTCGCCAACATTCTCTGGGCGGCCAGAATCTCGTCGTCGCTGACCATATCGATAGTGCCGCCCGACTCGTCGCGAGCAGCTTCCGCCCTCTTCCAGCTGGCGGGATTGCCGATTCGAATTGCCGAAGCCACCGTCTCCGGCTTCTCCACGATATGCCCCCTGACGATGGGGGCAGCGCCTTCCGCCTGGAAGCCCATCATCTTTGGTTTAACCTTAGCCTTACCCGCTTGATAGTACTCTCTAAAACCCTTCCAGTAGGCAGTGATGTTGCCGGCATTGCCCACGGGGATGAAGAGATAGTCAGGGGCCTCGCCCAAATCATCTACAATCTCGAAGGCAGCCGTTTTTTGCCCCTCGATACGGTTGGGGTTGAGCGAGTTGACCAGGGTGACGGGGTGCTTTTTGGTGATAGCCAGCACTATCTTTAAAGCTTGGTCGAAGTTGCCGGCGATAGCCACGATTTTAGCCTTGTAGATAATCGCCTGAGCCATCTTGCCCAGCGCGATCTTGCCCTTGGGGATGATAATTATGGACTCAACGCCGCAGCCTGCAGCGTAAGCCGCCGCCGAAGCGCTGGTGTTGCCCGTGGAGGCGCACATCAAAGCTCGACTGCCCTCCTCCAGCGCCTTAGCCACCGCCACCACCATCCCCCTGTCTTTAAATGAGCCGGTGGGGTTGCAGCCCTCCAGCTTGAAGTATAGCTCGCCCACCGCCAGCTCTTTTTCCAGCTGCTGGCACCTGACCAGCGGGGTATCGCCCTCGCCCAGAGTAAAGAGAGGGGTCTTTTTGGTGACGGGGAGGAAGTCTTTGTACCTATAGAGAACACCGGGTTTCATATTTTTTTAAGCCTCCACCCTGATAAAGTTCCCTATCTCTTTAACCGAAGGCAGATGCTCCAGCTCTTTTAGAGCCCGCTGCATCTCGGCTTCCTTAGCCGGGTGAGTCATAATGACAATCTCGGCCGTCTGCGCCTTATCGTCAACCGTCTTCTGGATGACCGAGGAGATGCTGATACGGTGGTCGCCCAGCACCTTGGACACCTGAGCCAGCACACCGGGCCTGTCGTCGACATTGAGCCTGAGGTAGTAGCAGGTCTCAAGCTCCATCATGGGTCTTATTTTCTTGTTCGGCTCCAGCCACCACCTCGCCCGCGTGCCGCTGCCGGTAACGATGTCGCGGGCGGCAGAGACGACGTCAGCCACCACAGCGCTGCTGGTGGGCGATGCCCCTGCGCCTTCGCCGTAGAAGAGCACGTTGCCCACCAGATCGCCCTCGACCAGGATGGCATTATAGACGCCGTCGACCTTAGCCAGCAGCGATTCTTCGGGGATAAAGACGGGGTGGACTCTGACCTCGATAAGGTTATTGGCCTGTTTGCCTATCGCCAGCAGCCTTATGGCAAAGCCCAGCTCCCGCGCGTACTTAAAGTCGCGGCTGTCTAGGCGGGAAACGCCCTCGCAGTGGACATCCTGAGGACGTACCTGGTGGTGAAAGGCCAGTGAGGCCAGTATGGCCAGTTTATATGTTGAATCTATGCCCTCGATATCGTTCTTAGGGTCAGCCTCAGCGTAGCCCAGCTTCTGGGCGCTCTTTAGGGCCGAGGGGAAGTCAATGCCCTCCCGGGCCATGCGGGTGAGGATATAGTTGGTGGTGCCGTTGATGATGGCGTAGATACCGCTTATTTTGTTGGCCACCAGGTCCTGCTGGAAGGGGGCAATGAGGGGAATGCCGCCGCCGACGCTGGCTTCGTAGTGCAGGCCAACGCCATTTTCCTGAGCCAAGGCGAAAAGCTCCACGCCGTGTTTAGCAATAAGCTCTTTATTGGAGCTGACCACGTGTTTGCCCGCTTTAAGCGCCCGCTTATGGTAGTCCAGCGCCGGCTTTTCGCCGCCGATAGCCTCGACCACGATATCTATATCTTCATTGAAAAACTCATCGTCGTCGGTAGTAAAGAGCTTTAAGCCCAGCTCCTTGGCTAAAGGACGCGACAGGTCCGCCTCCAGCACCTTTATCTTTTTAAGCACAAGTGGGCAGCCGACCTGGCGGGAAAAGAGCTCCGCCTTTTCGGTCAGTACCCTGGCCACGCCGCCACCCACCACCCCCAGCCCCATTAAGCCGACACCGATAGTCTCTTTTTTCACTCTTCGCCTCCCATGATATAGCTAACCGCCCATTGCATCTTTTCCTCGTCCAAATGGTTCACGATGTTGTTTTCGGGGTTATTCTTTAATTCCTCGACCCAGTTACTTAGAGCGTCATTCTTCAGAATGAGCCGATTTTCGTCATCAATCTCACGATTTTCCTCGCTGGCCACGACCTCAATCAGCCAGTAGCCTCCTGTGCTGCTGCCGTCAGTATCACGTATGGGCTGGCTTAACACCCCCCACTCCACCTCGGAGTCGAAGACATAAGCGTCAAAGGCAGCGGTCGACTCCAGAGGAGAAAGCGTAATTTCTCCCCCCGCGGTGTTGGAGAGGGTATCCAGAGAGAATTCGGCGGCCAGCTCGGCGAAATCCTCGCCCGCTTCAATCCTATCTCTGATGTCGAGGGCTTCCTGCTCGCTGCCCACCAGTATTCTCCTGACCGTGGCCTTGATTGGGTCCACGGTTTCATCAACCTCTATGACCTCAATCAGCCAGTAGCCCACCTGTTTGGACTTGGTCTCTTCCAATATCGGCTGGCTCAAAACGCCGACCTCGGCGCTGAAAGCGCTCTCTTCAAGTACGGTGCTCTCCACCACAAAGGGCAAGACGCCCAGAGGGCGCCAGCCGAGGTCGCCTTCGGCTTCTTTAGTGACCTCGTCCAGGGAAAGCGCGGCAGCGAGTGCGGTAAAGTCTTCACCCGCTTCAATCCTGTCTATGACCTCGTTGGCCTGCGCCTCGCTCTCCAGGAACATAGCCATTATATGCCTCTGGTCAGCGTATTTCGGCACCTGCTCCTCGAAATACTCATCGCGCATCTTTAGCAGCAGGAACTCGGCAGCGATTGCATCCCGGTAGCCTTCCTCCGGCGGCGGGACTATGGCGTTTATCAACTCGTCGAGCTCTTCATCGCTGACGGTTATGCCCAAAGCTTCAGCTTCCTGCCTGACCAGCTCGTTACTCTCGATAGCGTCAACCACATAGCTGGCCATATAGTAAGCAAAATCAGGAGACATATCCTGGGTATGGTACTTGAGCATATTGATGTAATATTCCATGTTGAACTTGGTTCCGTTGACCTCAAGGACAATCTCATGCAGCGGCTTGTAATCGCTAACGTACCAGCCTTGATAAACTCCGACGCCGATAACGCTCAAGACGGCCACGACAATCAGGATGGCGACGCCAAAGATTATACGCTGCCGCCTTTTTTGCTGCTTCCAGCGGGAACGCTGGCGCCTGGTTGGCTCATATCGCGGTCTTTCCTGTTTCTTTTTGGCCAACTACGAACCTCCGAATGCTTAATCCCTATAGTTATAACCTAAAAGCCTAATCTTTTCAATCGGGATTTATTGTCGCCGACGCCGAATTATGCTAATATGTTGCCGTAGTTCGGGGTGTAGCGCAGTCTGGTAGCGCACCTGAATGGGGTTCAGGTGGTCGCCGGTTCAAATCCGGCCACCC
>CAZRIU010000036.1:0-9662 GCA_964600245.1 uncultured Dehalococcoidales bacterium | reverse complement strand
AGGCTGTACTCCATGTCCTCGGTAGTCTCGCCGGGCTTAATGCCCAGCCGCCTCTCCAGCTCACGGATAATGCGCGC
Source organism: uncultured Dehalococcoidales bacterium (assembly GCA_964600245.1). GTDB lineage: Bacteria > Chloroflexota > Dehalococcoidia > Dehalococcoidales > BS750m-G39 > E44-bin88. Next base: position 9,585 of record CAZRIU010000036.1, on the reverse strand, counting down.
CCCACCCCGCACGTGGCAGGCCGTCCCCCGACAGATAATTATCTTCTTTCTACCAGTGGGAGTCAGCTTAAACTGGGCGTAAAAGGTGCTTACCCCGAAAATGGTGCTCTCGGGCAGCTTTAAGTGCTTGGCGATCTTCTGCATCGCCTCGGCAGGCAGATAGCCGAACTTCTCCTGGGCTTCCTGAAGTATGGGGATAAGGTTGCCGCTATCCTGGCTATAGTTGGCGGTTATTTTCTCCGACTCTTTAGCGAAATCGACTTCTGCCAAGGGCTTAACTCCCTTCCTTCAAAGCTCTGACCAGCTTCCAGGCGATTCTCTCGCAGAGCACGTTGATGTCCTCGATAGACAGGTAGTCAGAGACGGTAGCATCGAACAGTATGCTACCGTCAGGGGGAAACTCATCATCGCCTTTCCAGAGGACAAAGGTTATGGGCACCCGCTTAAAGGCGTTTATGGTCACGGCCACATCGCCGACAGCAGCTTTATGGCCACCCAGACCTTTAGCGACCTCTATCAGCTTCTTAGGCTGGCGCCCGAAATGGTCAACGAGAGGCTTTATCGCCCTCTTGTGGAAAGTGGGGAAATAAACAACTCCGTCGGGCAATTCCTTATAAGCTATCGATTTATTGGCCAGCGGCGTGCCTCGAGCTTGAATGAGATAGTGCAGCAACAGAATCTTGTCCTTCAAGGGCACCTCTTCATCGCTATCCGCCAGTGAAATCTGCACGGCAGGCAGGCTGATTTGATAGCTGCGGTTCAGGTAGTTGAGGGTGATGACGGGATGAGAATCTATTAGTTTGTATTCGGCGCTGCTGTTACGGCAAATTCGCTCGATACCGTCAGCCTCCGCCAGCTGCTGGCTGGCGATTTTATAGGCAAACTTAAAGCCGTATTCGTAATTCTTTTCTTCAGGCACCGAAAGCAAACTACTATTCATCTCATCAGACTAACGTATAATTATATTCCCGCCGCCTCCAGCACCAGGGGCACCTTCTTCTCCCAGCCGATAGCCATGATATGCACCCCCTGGCACATACCTCTAAGTTCTTTGACTAAATCAGCCGCTATTTCTATGCCCATCTGGGTCTTATCCTCAGCGGCGGTCATCTTCTCAATCAGCTCGTCGGGCACGAAAACGCCGGAAACGTTCTTGTTCATAAAACGGGCCATACCCACTGACTTCAAGGGTATTATCCCCGCCATGATGGGAACGCCGAATTTGCCCGCCCGCTTCATGAACTTGGCGAAGGCATTGGGGTCGTATATAGCCTGCGTCTGGAAAAACCTGGCGCCAGCCTCGATTTTTTTCTCCATCTTTATCATCTGCAGCTCTCGGGCAGCTTCGGTATCCGCTCCAGGATTGACCACCGCCCCCGGGAAAAAATTAGGCTTCCCCCTAAGCTCGTTGCCCTGCATGTCGTAGCCTTCGCTCAGCTTCTTCATCACCCAGAGCAGGTGCACCGAGTCCAGGTCATAGACGGGCTTGGCTTCGGGGTGGTCGCCGAGCACAGGCAAATCGCCGGTGATGGAGAGGACGTTCTCGATACCCAGCACGGCCGCGCTCAGGAGGTCGGACTGCAAAGCCAGTCGGTTACGGTCGCGGCAGGTCACCTGAAAGACGGGCTCAAGCCCCTTCATCTTTAGCAGATGGCAGACCGCCAGCGAGCCCAATCTCATCACCGAGCTTTGCTGGTCGGTAACATTAGCCGCGTCTACCTTGCCCTTAAGTACCTCGACCGCCTCCATCAGTTCGGTGGTATCCGTCCCCTTCAAAGGCCCAACTTCGGCGGTGATAACGAACTTCCCCTTCTCAAACAATGGCTGCAGGCTCACCTATCTTCCCTTCTAATGGCGAAAATTAACCCAAAAATGAGCATCCTCTATTATACACGAATAAGTCTTTTCGGTGTAGGGTTGTTATATCTCGAGCCAGGAATGGGAATAAAGGGCTTCGCCAGTAATAACCCGGACCGTCTTGGCGTACTTGGCTTCTTCCTCGCTCAAGGAAGAGAGGTCGACTTTTTCGCCGTCCATCACCCGGTGCACCAGCTCAACGATCTCCGGTCGCTGGCCGCGGGCGATGCTTATCAGCTCGGTGTCGAAGGCATCGACAATGGCCGAATAAAGCCCCAGCCTCATCAGCATTATCATGCAGGTTCGGTTCAGGTAGGGCCTTAAGTTAGTGGGTGTGCCGTTGGAGATATTGGAAAGCCCGATGGTTGATTTACAATCGGGAGCGATATCCTTGAGCATAGCCATAAACTCAAAGCAGGCTTTGAGCTGGTTTATCTCCACTGACACCGGCGTCAGAATCGGGTCTATCCAGATATCCTCGTTGGCGATGCCCGCCTCGTTGGCCTTGTATATAAGGTCGACGGCGAGCATGGCCCGCTCGTTAGCGTCGCGGGGCATCCCCTCCACCCCCCAGAGCAGCCCAATCATATAGGCGTTATATTTGCCGACCAAGGGCAACTCTTTTTCCAGCCTGTCGGGCTGAAGGGAGATGGAATTAATCAGCGCCTTGTTCTTGGCTACCTTCAACCCCGCCTCCATAGCCACCGGGTTGGTGGTATCCAGCGAGAGCGGCTTATCGGTAACCGCCTGCGCCGTCTCGACCACCCATTTCATCATCTCGTCCCCCGCCTTGCGGGCAGGCCCGATGTTGAGGTCGATGTAGTCGACGCCGGCCTCGGTCTCGGCTTTAGCCATCTCCTGGATAGGCCCCGGGTTTCTCTCCTTCATTGCCGGGCCCAGGGTCTGTGACATTATGTTAAGATTTTCGCCGATGAGGATCATACTTTAACCTCCTGAACCTCTCAAGGTTGCCAAGATTTAAGATAAGCGGGGATGTTAGAGCCCTCGCGGGGACCCACCTGAATCTCCCAGCCGGGCAGCTCTTCCTCCAGCCCGCCGCTCTCGGCGGCGGCATAGCCAGGAATTACCAGCTTGTGGTGCTTGACCATATCGGCAATACCGCACTTCTTAACGAAGGGGGCGATAGCGTCGGCGACAAATTTGCCCGCCGCCCAGGCCGTCATCACCGAAAGCCCCTCGGTATCCTTGACCAGCAGGTAGCTGGGAATCTTGCTCGTCTCCACCTCGCCCGAGACAATAAAGTAAGTCAGGGAGAAGTTAGAGGTGATGAGCACCGGTGAGTCCGCGGTAGGCTTACCGATTTCGTAGATGCCTTCCTTGGTCGCCAACGGTCTTTGTGGGTCGGTATAGACGTTTAATCTCTCCACGAGTAGCGGGAAGAGGCTCTCCCCCTGGAAATCGGAGAGGACGATAATACCGCCGTATTTAGCGATGAACATGGCCGCGATTACCGCCTCTTTCATGGGGTTATCGGTCATCTCGGCGGGGAAAACGATGGTGGGAAAGCCCAGCGGGCGGAATTTCTTGGCCAGGGCCACGCTCCGGATGATTATCTGGTCCTCAAGCGCTTGGCGTAAAGCCCGTGAGCCGGAATCGATAACCAGCTCTTTGATTCCAGCTTCGGTCAGCTTGGCCGTCAGCTCAGCGAGCTTCTCCACACTATCAGCTTTCACTGCTAGCGGGCAGGAGTTCTCCTTGGCTAAAGCCGCCATCTTGTCCTGATTGGCTTCGGTAGCGGCGTAGAGCAGCGGCTTGCGGTCGGCGCAGGCGGAAAGCCCCACCGCCAAAACCTCGGCGTTATCGCTCATCAGGATTATGCCACCGCTAGCCTTTTCCTTTACCTTGGTCACCACCGCCTTAAATCGGGCGGCGTCAGTCCCCGCCTTTACCGCCACCAGGTCGGGGCGGAGGGTAAGCCCTATCCGTTCGTACTGGAGATCGTTAAACCGCTTCAGCTTGGCGTCGATCTCGGCGTCGTCCTTATCGGCGCTGACGAGTATGGCTATTCCCGGCGGGTTCTCGAACCGCTTTTCGTGGCGGAACATCACTGTCTCGCCGCCGACCTTAAGCACCCTGTCGCCCACGCCGATAGTAACCGGTATGATGGGCGGGGCGGAGGCCTCCGTCAGTTTGGCCTTGGATTCCTCGGAGACATGGGGGCAAAGGGAAAGCTCCGCCTTGCCCGCGGCCAGTTTCATGGCAAAGGCAAGGCAGGTCGGATCCCCGCAGTCCTTACAGTTGGTCTTGGGCAAAAGCTTGAATATCTCTATGCCGGTAAGCGCCATCTCTTACACTCTCCTTTCCCAGCCTGTTGTCTCTAGCCCAGTATCGGGTCCATGGTCAGGGCAGGATGACCCTTCTCCTGCAGGAAGGGCAGGATCTCTTCCTCGGTTGTGCCCACCGTTTCATCGGCAATCATACTAGGCAGGTCGGGGATGCCAATCTCCTCGGCCCTGGCTTTGAGCCGTTCGCCGATTTCTTCTTTCAGCGACTTGGGCATCCAGACGATACGCTGGATACCACCGTCGCCGCTGATGAACTTCCTCTGGCAGGTATTGTATTTGCCGTGCCCAACGAACCCTGGCGTGCTCAAGCCGCCGCCAATGGTGCCCGCCAGCGTGGTGAACTTCATGCCGCAGGGGGTCTCACCGGTGTACTCGCGGTTGACCGTCATTATCCCGTTGCACATGGGCAGGACGGCGGCGATACACTCGCAGCAACCACAGGTGGTCATGGGGTCGTTGACTATACTGTAGAAGTTATAGTGGTCTATCTTGCCCCGGGAGGCTTTGAGGACGAACTCGTTTACCCCCTTCCACTGCCCCATCTTTTGGTCTAGGGTCTCCCCTTTCTCTACGGGCTGGTTGGGGCCGGTGGGGTTAATCTCGTAAGAAGCCTTGCAGTCCATCCAGTTATAGGAGCCGCAAAGCCCCGTCCTCTCCGGGCTGATGACGCAGACGTGGCTCGGAGCGAAGGACTGGCAAAGGGTGCAGGAGTAGTAGGTATCGGTGGTCTCGTCGGTCATGCCCTCGATACGGGCGTCCCGCTTGCCGTAGACCGCCTTCGCCTTTTCTTCCACCTCTTTTACCTTAGCTTCCTCGGTGTAGAGCCTTACCTGTACCTTATCGAAGATACGCCCAAAATCCTGGTGCAGCTTGGCGTGGAGGATATCGCCGATGTGTTGCAGCTTAAAGCCTTTCTCCACCGCCTGCTTGGCGATTCGTATCCAGGCGATATCCCGCTGCCCGATATGCATCACACCCTGGGCGTAATTGACGAGATGGTGAATCTGGCGCTCCAGAATAGGCTCGAAGTCGTCCTGCATCTCCCTACCCGCCACCTCCACGGCTATAGCCAGGGGCAGGCGGGAACCGGGCTCGATATCGGCTAGTTCCGGCCCAATCACCTCGACCTTGCCGTCCTCCACCTCTTCCATACGCTTGGTGGTCACCCACTCCACCATCGGTGTCCGTCCGCCGCCGGCTTCAAGGTAAATATCCTCCCCACGCACCCTCTCCCCTTCGAAGGCGGGCCCGTAGGCGACGGGTACGGGTACTTCGGCCACGGCCACCTTTAAGCCCCTCACCTCCACCGCCTTGGCCACCAGCTGGTCGTGGGGGATATTGGAGACAACATGCTCGTAGGTGCAGATACCCGTGGGTAGTATCTCGGGTATTGGGGTATCGGCGATAGTGGGGAATCCCCAGCTCACCGCGCCGGCGGCGTTGGCGTACCACTCGTCGGTCACATAGCCCATAGGCAAGACAAAGGCGAAGATTCGGTCCTTGTTATAGATTAGTATCTTGCGGTAATCACCGGGCTCAATGCCGCCGAAGGACATAGCCGCCCGGGTGGCAAAGCCCATGGCAAAGACGGCGGCGCTGATATCGGGGCCGAAAGAAACCAGTCGTGTCGGCCAGCCGATCTGTATCCCCTCCTCCACCAGCTGTTCGGAAAACCGCTTGCCGTTATACTCGGAAGCCATAAACACGTATAGGTTCTTCTGCTGCAGCTCCTGGGCAACATTGGCCGCTATTTTATTAGTGGGAGCCGCGCCGACGATGGCGGCAAAACCGGGGGCAGTGCCATCAACGAACTCGACACCCCGCTTCCTCAGGATAACGTCATCGGCAGCGCCCAACCAGATATTACTATCGATGGGGTCTTCCGTCTTGGTGTAAAAATCGGGCGTTTCCAGGTATCTTATAGCTTCTATCAGCTCTTCGGCGAAAAAGGTAGCCATACCGGCATCGAGGGCTGGTGCCAGATAGGGCAAGGGGTGTTCCTCTCGCACCGGTGGCGGCAGCAGGGCACGACAGCGTTTCAGCACGGGCTCCATGTCACCCAGCTTTTCCACCTTAGTCCCTAGGATGCCGTAGATTATGGGCAGGTAGTAGGCGGTATTGGGGAAGCCCACCGGTTCTTTAGCTCCCCGCTTATCCATAGCCTCCTGCCACTTCTTCTCCGCCTGTTCCACGATCTTGTAAGCCCCTCTGATGGCGGCTGATGCTATTATCTTAGACATAATCCAAAGCCCTCCCTTATCTTATATGGTGGCTAAACCGCGTCCAGCTCCCTTCTCATCTCCATATCGTAGAGCACACGCTCTCGGGCCTGGTCAATGCCCAGAGCCTTACGCTTCTTGTCGATGTGGGCAATCATCATTTGTGCCGCCTTAATCGGGTCGGACTCGAAAGCCCACATGCCGCCCAGCATCTCTTCCATACCCTTGAAGAGGTAGTCCGTTACCTCTTTGCTGCCGGTGGTTGGCCAGGTAACACCGAATACGGTGTAGACACCAGAAGCGACGAAATACTGCCCGATGGAGATGGCCTTCTCACTCATCCACTCCGGAGCCGCGCCGGCTACGGGCAGGTCGCTGATGTCGTCACCCAACCCACCGTCCTTGACCATGGCGGTGGCGGCGATTAGTATGCGGCTGTTGTCGACACAGGAACCCATATGCAGCACGGGCGGTATGCCCACCGCCTCGCAGACCTCGGCCAGCCCCTTGCCAGCAAACTCCTTGGCGGCTTCGGGCACCAGAAGTCCCGCCTCAGCGCAGGCGATGGCGTTACAGCCTGTGGTAATCACCAGCACGTCGTTCTTTATCAGCTCCTTAACCATGGTGATATGGGCTTCGTTATGCTTGGTGCGAGCATTATTGCAGCCGACGACGCCGGCAACACCCCTTATCCGGCCATTAATGATGTTATCGTTCAGCGGGCGGTAGGAAGCCCGGAACATCCCGCCCAGCAGGTAGTTGATGGTCTCGTGGCTGAAACCAGCAATCTGGTCGGTTCTATTGTCGGGAATATGGACGTTCCCCTTACGGTTGGGAAAGTTTTCTATAGCTGTTTTCACTATCTCCCGCGCCGACTTCAGGGCGTCGTGCTCGTCAAACTCGATATGGGTGGCGCCCGGAATCCTGGCTTTGGGCGAGGTGGTGATAATCTTGGTGTGGTAGCACTCGGCGACAGTCTGTACAGACTGCATAATGCACTGTACATCCACCACCATGGCGTCCACCGCACCGGTGACTATAGCCAGCTCCTGCTGCAGGAAATTACCAGCAATGGGCACTCCGTGCCGCATTAGTATCTCGTTGGCGGTGCAGCACATACCGGAAAGGTTTATCCCTTTAGCTCCCTTAGACTCAGCCAGTTTTATCATCTCTGGCTCCTGGGCAGCGGCGACAATCATCTCGGAGAGCAGCGGCTCGTGGCCGTGAATGATGATATTGACCTGATCCGCTTCGAGTGCCCCCAGATTGGCCTGGCCCAGAATAGGAGCCGGCGTGCCGAAGAGTATATCCTGTAGGTCGGTAGCCATCAGGCTGCCACCCCACCCGTCGGCTAGGGCTGCCCTCACCCCCTGTTTGAGCAGGCTCTTGTAGTCCTGGTCGACACCAATATGTGTTCGGTGCAATATCTCTACAATCTCACGGTCGATGCCCCGCGGGGCGACTCCCAACTTACGCCACAGCTCCTGGCGCTTTAAGGGCGCTTTCCTCAGCGTTATCAGCTCGCCTTCCTGCTTGCCGTATTCGTTCAGGGCTATCTGGCCGATATCGGTGGCTATCTCGTTATTGCTGCGCTCGCCGATTTCAACACCCAGGTCCAGGGCTACCTGCAGCAATTTCTGCTCGTCTTTTATCTCGTAGCCCGGAGCCCCTCCCTTGGCCACCTCTAGGAAAAGCCTGGCAACCTCGCGCCCGTGGTCGGAGTGGGACGCCGCCCCTCCCGCTATCATGCGGATGAAGTTGCGGGCGGCGATGGTCTCGGCGGTGGCTCCGCAAACGCCCCGTCGTTTCTTCTTTTCTTCAGGGGTTTCTTCTCTCCCCTTGGGCAGTGGCACCCGGCATGGTCCCATACCGCAGTGCTTACAACAACTGCCCACCGAACCTATAGGGCAGGCTTTGATAGTCTCCGCCCTATCATAGGTGGTGTTCACGCCGTCTTTGGCTGCCTTCTCTATCAGCTCTAAAGTACCCTGGTCAATGCTCTTGGTCTCTTTTTCTTCGGCCATTCTTCAATCCTCCCTTAACTCACGACTATTTATTTGCCGGCTGCGGTCAATTCAGTTATCATCTCCCGAACCAGCTTTATGGCTTCGGGATGCCTCATCACCATCACGTCTCCCCCCGCCAGCAGCAATACCATGGCTGACATCGCCTCCAGCAGTATTCCCCGCTTCTTGGCGTCCCCCAGCTTGGGGTCTTCGGCGGTGGGGATATGCACCTCTTTGGTCTTCCACGCCTCTTTGGATATATTACAGATAAGCGGGAACTGCAGCTTTTCGTCCTGCTGCGTCAAGCCCGCCATTCTCATCCTTTCCATAACTGAGTAGCAGTACTCGATGCCGTAACCGATACAGCTCACGGTCGGGTCTATGACAATCAGGTCGTCGGCTACGCCCAGGTTGCCCAGCAGGATATTAAGCTGCTTGGCCAGGTTGATGTCTATCGGCGTTGAGGCAATCACAGTATGTTTATAACCGATGGCGGCGGCGCCGATTTTCTTATGGTCGCCTTCCTCCACAGGCCCGATAATCAGATTTTTGCCCTGGCAAGCCTCAGCTACCTGCCTTAAGACCTCGGTATCTTTATCGTGGTTAGCCGTCCCCCAGACGATGAGGGGAACGGTTATAGCGTCGGCGACCTTCTTGACCACAGCCGTAGCTTCGTCGGCGCCGCGGTTTTGGCCGTTGGGGTCGGTGCTAATCAGTTGCAGGCAAATCATCTCCGCCCCGTAATCGTCGATACACTTCTTGGCCCAGGCCACCGGGTCGTCGGTAACCCCCTCAAAAGGCTCCAGGGCGGCGGACGCCCAGCCTTCGGGGGGCATATCCCAGACCTCCATGGCTATCCGGGGCGAATGCGGCATCTCTCCTTCAAAGAGATAAAAAGGGTAACAGCTTTCCCCGCCGACGGTTACCGCCTTATCGCCGCTGCCCAGCTTTATCTCCTTTATCTGGCCGCTATAAGCTGTCTTAGGGACTTCAAAAGCCATTGTTATCCCTCCTTAGATCAAGCTGGATTCTTTCGTTTCTCGCTGCCGAACCACTCTTGGCCATAGAAGTAGCGCTCACCGTTCTGCAGATATTTAAGTCTTTCTTCACGGGTGTCTAGCTTCTGCCGCCACTTTCCCACATCCTCCCCTTCCGGTTTGCCGGCTTCAAAGGTAGCTCCCAGCACCTCCACCTCGT
>CAZRIU010000035.1:0-9881 GCA_964600245.1 uncultured Dehalococcoidales bacterium | reverse complement strand
GTGGCTGCTCAAACGCAGGTATTCTTTCACCATCAGCCCCTCCACCCGCGCTGGCTCCTGCCAGGCAAGGGTTATGCCCCGCTGTGCGCGCTGGGAAACGGAGAGCCCGCTGATATCCTGCCCCTCAAAGGTTATCTTGCCGGCGGTGGGCTTGTAGTTATTCGTCCCCATTATCAAATTGGCGATGGTGGTCTTGCCCGTGCCGTTTTCGCCCAAGATTCCGTGGATCTCGCCCTTGTCCACGTGCAGGCTGAAGTCGTTGATTATCGCTTTGCCGTTGAGCTTGAGCTCAAGCTTTGCCACATCAAGCATACTTCACCTCCAACCACTGCCTAACTGCCTACCAGTATAATCTATCGGGGGGATAAACTCAATTGCTCACCGCGCTTACATCTGCTATCATCAGAGCGTATGGCAACAGGCTATGTCTATCACCCCATCTATCTCCAGCACGACACCGGCCAGCACGTAGAGGTCGCCGCCCGCCTGGAGGCGGTTATCTCTTACCTGGAAAAGGGCGGGCTAAAATCAAAGCTGACCCCGATTGAGCCCCGCCCCGCCACGGTTGACGAAATCGCCCTTGTCCACCAGAGACAATATATCAAGGAGATCGAAGAGAAAGCCGCTAAGGGCGGCGGCTGGCTCGACGCCGATACGGTGATGTCGGCGGACTCCTACCAGGCGGCGCTCTATGCCGCTGGCGGCGTTATCCGGGCGACGGAGGTAGTGATGGGTGGAGAGGTGTCCAGTGCCTTCGCCCTGGTCAGGCCCCCGGGCCACCACGCCACCTCCGGTCAGGCTATGGGCTTTTGCCTCTTTAACAATGTCGCTATCGCTGCCGAGTATGCCCTTAAAAAATACAAACTGGAGCGTATCCTCATTATCGACTTCGACGTCCACCACGGCAACGGTACGCAGGGGACCTTTTACGATAGTCCGCGGGTGATGTACATCTCCACCCATGAGTATCCCTTCTACCCGGGGACGGGGGCTATCGATGAGACCGGCAGCGGGGAGGGGAGGGGGACCAACCTTAATATACCGCTGCCCGCCGGCTGCGGCGACAATGAATACCTTGAAGTCTTTGAGCAGATTATCGTCCCCGCCGCCCGCCGCTTTAACCCCCAGCTTATTTTGGTCTCCACCGGCTATGACGGTCACTGGGCCGACCCGCTGGCCATGATGAATTTGAGCGTTAGCGGCTTTGCCCGGATGGCGGGGACTATTAAGGGGCTGGCTGACGAGCTTTGCGGTGGCCGTCTGGCACTGACCCTGGAGGGGGGCTACAACCTCGAAGCCTTAGCTGCTTCGGTAAAAGCCACCTTTGATGCCCTCCTCGGCAATGCTAGCGAAGAAGCTATGGGAGCGCCGCCGCGAAGCTTTGAGCCGCCTAAAATCGGGAGCCTGATTGGGGAGATAAAGAAGATACATAAACTGGACTAGCCGCGGTTACAGATGTTGGGGGTAAGAGAGCACTGTTCGCACTTGCCGTCGCAGGGCTCGATGTGAATGGTGACGCTGGCATAGGAAAGCCTGGCTTCTATTTCCTGCTCCAGCTGGTCGCATAATGAATGCGCCTTTTCCACGCTGACACCCTTGGGTACCACCAGGTGGAAGTCGATATAGCGCTGGCTCCCCGCCTTGCGGGTGCGTATCTTGTGAAAGCTCACCAGTTGTCCCCCGTGCTCCCCGAGGCAGGCGATTATCTCGTTCTCTTCCGCCCGGGGCAGCTTAGTATCAACCAAGCCGCCGAAAGCCTTTCTCATGGTCAGGAAGGCGGTGCGGAAGATTAATACCGCCACCAGCAGGGCGACGATGGGGTCGAGCAGGGCGACTCCGGTTAGCCTTACTAGAATCAGCCCCACCAGCACCGCCGCCGAGCTGAGCACGTCAGCCAGCAGGTCGCGGGCGGTGGCTTCTAGGGCTACGGAGTCGGTTCTTCGGGCTACCCTCATGGTGTACCAGGAAACAGCCATGTTGATGGCGATAGCCGCCGCCGTAACATAGATGCCTACGGTGACTAGCTCTACAGTGGTGCCGCTGATCAGCCGACTTATTGCCTGGTAGGCGATGGTACCCGCAGCGATAAAGATCAAGGAGCTGATGACCACGCCGGCGATGTTCTCCGCCTTACCGTGGCCGAAGGGGTGCTGCCTGTCGGGGGGCCGGCCGGCAATCTTGATGCCGACAAAGCCGATAATCGCCCCCACCAGGTCGATAGCGCTGTGGATGGCGTCGGCCCTGATGGCGATGCTGCCGGTAACGATACTGGCCACCACTTTCATAGCTATCAGGAAGCTGACGGCAACGATGGCTAGCTTGGCTGCGGTCTCCTTGGTAGCCAGCATAACTTATGCCTCTTTGGCTTTAGTTTGGGGTAGCAGGATGAGCCGCCCCCACTCCCCCCTATCCCAGACTACCAGCAGGTTGGGGGCAATAAAAAGCGAGCTGTAGGTGCCGGTTATGATGCCGATAAGCAGGACTATGGCGAAGTTCTGGATGGTGGCGCCGACAAAGAGCAGCAGAGCTACTACCACCAGCATGGTGGTCAGGCTGGTGTTCACGGAACGGCTCAGGGTCTCCACCAGGCTGTTGTTGACCACCATCTCGAAGTTGGCGCTTATGCCCCGCTTCAGGTTCTCCCTTATCCGGTCGAAGACGACCACCGTGTTATTAATGCTGTAGCCGATAACGGCTAAGACACCGGTGATGAACATCAGGTTTATTTCCCAGTTCATTATGGCGCCGAGTATGGCGAAAATCCCCAGCACCAACACCACATCATGCACCAGGGCGATTATGGCGCAGACGCCGTAGTGGAAGGGCTTGGGCATCTTGCGGAAGGCCCAGGTGATGTAGAGCAATATACCCACGGCGGCGGCACCCACGGCGTAAATGGCATTACGGGCGGTCTCGGCGGCCACCATGGGTGAAACCGAGTAGAATCCCCGCTCGGTGGCGGTGCCGAAACGGGAGCTCAGGGCATCCTCCAACCCAATCTTTTCCTCCCCGCTCAGTTCCTGGGTGCGGATAATGAAATCGCTCTCTCCGGTGCTCTGTATGATGGCATTTGTATAGCCCAGTTCGATCATGGCCGTCTCCAGCTCCGATTGCTCCACCTCTTCGTCAAAGCTTATGGTGAGGATTGAGCCGCTGCTGAATTCAATCCCGGGCTTAAGCCCGAAGACGAGCAGGGCGATAACGCCAATCAGGATAACCGCCTCCGAGATAATCAAGTACCGAGTCCTTTTGCCGGTAATAAACATTACTTCTTCTCCTGATGAGCGCTAAACAAAACCGTCTTCTTGGTCAGGCGCGTGCCCACGAAGAGGCGCAGCAGGGTGCGGGTGACCACGATGGCGGTAAACATGCTCACGGCCACGCCGATGAACAGGGTCAGGGCGAAGCCCATCACCGGGGCGCTGGCGATAATGCTGCTGCCCAGCCAGTAAAGAATGGCGCAGACAATAAAGGTGGTTATATTGCTGTCCCTGATGGCGGTCCAGGCGCGGCTGAAACCAGCCTCGATAGCCGCTCCCAGCGTTCTGCCGGTGGCGAACTCCTCCTTCATACGCTCGAAGATAAGCACGTTGGCGTCCACCGCCATACCGATAGAGAGGATAAAGCCCCCGATGCCAGCTAGGGACAGGGTTACCGGAATCAGCTTGAATATGGCCAGCACCAGCGCTCCGTAGAAGACGAGCGCCAGGCTAGCGATAACGCCGGGCAGACGGTAGTAGATAATCATAAAGAGCATGACCAGTATGATGCCGACTATACCCGCTCTGAGGCTCATGTCGATGAAATCAGCGCCCAGTGTGGCCGAAACCTTTTCTTGATAGAGGGGCGGTTTCTGCAACGGCATGGGCAGCGCACCCGATTTCAGCAGGTTAGCCAGTTCCGTGACCTCGGCGGTGGTGAAGTTGCCGGTAATAACACCGCGACCTTCAAATTTCTGGGCATCTACTTCGGGGGCAGAAAGCAGGGTGTCATCCAGGAAGATGCCCAGCGCTCGCTCGGGATCAAAGTACTCCTCAATATCCGGCTTAGGATAAAGGCGCGCCGCAATCTGGTCAAATATTATACTCCCCTCCTCATTCCATTCAATGCTGACCTGGGGCCTTGGGGTAACTCCGCTTTGGTCGAGAGAGGGGTAAGCGTCAGCTAATAGGTCGCCGGTGAGTTGCGCGTCATCGTCACCCCGGGCCGAAATCCAGGAGAGGGCGCTGTCGGCGTACTGCTGCAATGCCTCATTGTCCGCCGGCTCCCCGGACGCATCCGTAAGGCTGACTTCGCCATTATCCTCTACTAAAAAGGCGATAGTCTTATGCTCTCGGGTGCCTGCTTCGTCCAGCATGGCTATAACGAATACGCGGTCACCGGGTTCTGATGTGTCGATAAAGCTTAAGCTATCTTGGTTAAGATAATCGCTAAGTTTTACCGGCTCTCCCGAATCGTTCAGCTCGACTTCTCTGAACTCAAGGAAGCCAGTTTGCTCAACCAAGCTCTTGGCGGCATCGATATCAGTAAATCCGGGCAGCTGTACCAGTATGCGGTCGTCTCCCAGTTTCTGGATTATCGGTTCGGTGACACCGTATTTATCGATACGTTGTTCAATGGTAATAAGCGCTCTTTCCATAGCCGCCGCTTGTTCGTCGGCACTAGAATCCTCAGGAAACTCGGCCTGATAGACGAGGTGTACGCCACCAACGAGGTCCAGCCCCATCCTCATTTCCTCTCTGTCGAAAAGGGGATAGACCAGGGCGCAAACGGCAAAGGCGAAAATGGCCAGCAGAATCAGCAGAACTACGGTGCTTCCTCTAGTCATATCTTTTCAAACTACCTCATTAAGCTCGTTAGCCATATATCTTAACAGAGTGTCTTCTCCGTTGCCAGTCGCTGGCGGATATAGTCCAGGGCTTCTTCCCGGTCGTTAAGCTCGCCCGATGCCTGCGCCTCGCGCACCGCCTCTAAAATCTCTCCCAGAGCAGGCCCCGGACTCAGGCCGAAGATATTGATTAGGTCGTGCCCGTCAACCAGCCTGACGGGCTCCACCAGTTGCTGCTCGAAATGCTTTTCTAGAACGTACGCCACCATCTCGGCGTGTTCCCGCCAGCCCGCCATATCCAGGTTAGGGCCCCGGCTAGCCAGGTGGTCGGCCAGGCTCAAGAACAGTATGTCGATGCCCGCCTCACCGGTATCGCGGAAGTAGCGGTAGATAGCCCGCTGGGTGGGCAGCCCTTGCTGGCTCATCTGCCCCGGCCGCATGTGATAGTTTATCATAATCTCGACCAGCTTTGCCTCTTTGCTGCTGAAGCGCAGCCTGGTCAGTATATCGGCCGCCGCCGCCGCCCCCAGCTTGGCGTGTCCCAGGAAGTGTGTTCGGCCGTCCTCGCCGACGGCTTTGGTCTCGGGCTTACAGATATCGTGGAACAGGGCGGCCAGTTTGAGCAGCGACCTGCGGCTACTGCCGCCGCCGACCTCCTGGGCAAAATGCTCGGCCAGCGCCTCCGACCAGGGGACAACCGTCAGTACCTTGTCGCTGGTGTATTCCCAGCTTCCCTGGTGGAGGAGAAAGTCAACGGCTATCACCGTTTGCAGAGAATGGTCGAAGA
Source organism: uncultured Dehalococcoidales bacterium (assembly GCA_964600245.1). Lineage (GTDB taxonomy): Bacteria > Chloroflexota > Dehalococcoidia > Dehalococcoidales > BS750m-G39 > E44-bin88. Next base: position 4,266 of record CAZRIU010000035.1, on the reverse strand, counting down.
CATTCCAGGAGTGTTCCTTGGGCTGCTCCACCCCCTTGGCCTTGGCCAGCTCGGGGAAGAGGGCGGTGATTAGCCCCAGCTCATCGAGGTGGAACAGAAATCTTTCGGGGTGAGGGATAGCCAGCAAGCGGACTAATTCTTCCCTTAACCTTTCTCCGGCGACATCGGCGATAAGATGGCACTGGCTCTTGACCAGAGCCTCGGTCTTTTTATCAAGGCTGAAGCCAAGCTCCGCCGCCAGCCGCACCGCCCGCAGCAGGCGGACGGCGTCATCCTCAAAAGCAGTCTGACTAACCGCCCGGATCACTCTATTTTTGAGGTCGGCCAGACCGTTAAAGGGGTCAATAAGGGTGAAATCTTTTAGGTTAACCTCTTCCAGGTCAACGGCGATGGCGTCTATGGTGAAGTCGCGTCGGCTTAAGTCCTGTTCGATAGCGCCCTCGAAGCTGGTAAAATCGAGCTGCCACCGCCCCCCCGACGGCGCTTTCTCATCCATCACCACTACACGGCAGATGCGGTTTTGCTTATCCAGCTGGACGAATTTGCCTCCCAAGGCGTCGGCCAGTTTGGGGGCTATCTCTAAAGCGTCGGCAGCCAGGGCGATATCGATATCGGCGGTGGCTCGCTTAAGCAGGGCATCGCGGATAAAGCCGCCAACCAGATAGGCTTTAACCTGCCCGCTTAAGAAATCGCTTACCGCGGTTAATATTGATAAAGCTCCAGGCTCGATAATCAGCTTCATCTTCTCCACCCCGTAATACTCTAAGGCTAAACTATACTACCAGTTGGCTAAAGTTACAAGGGGAAAATAAAGAAAAAAGCTCACCGCCGCTATGCGCCGGCAGACATCAGCTTTGGCTGATTGCCTTGGTTAGCGGTGATTATTGCCCTGAGGTGCGGCTCTAAGTGCTTTCTTTGGCCGTGCTCAGGGCAAGACTTTTTAAGATAGTGAGGATACCGATAACGGCGCGCTGGACGTCGATCGGCTCCTGGGCTAGTATACGGGCCACGTAGGGGTCGAGTTCGCTGCCGCCGTAGCGGGGGCGGCTCTCGGCTACGCCCGAGGAGATGGGAGTCAGGTAGCCGGCTAGAGTAAATAGCTCGTTCTCCTCAAAACCCAGGGGTTCGGCGATTTTGCGCAGGATTGAACCGGAAGGGTAACGCTCGCCTCTCTCGATGCGGCCCAGGTGTGATGAGGATACGCCGGACATGGCGCTGAGCTGGCTCAGTGTTAGCCGCTGGGTGACTCTTCCCTGCCTGATTATTTCGCCCAGGTTGGTACTTCGGTTCTGGTCCATATCAGGAAAATTATAATTCGCCAAATGGCAAATGTCAACTTCTGCAAAAAGAATAAAACCTATCATTTACCGAATACCCCTTGACAGCAGGCAAGATGATGGTTATAATGTCGCCAATTGGCATAGGAGGCTTGAACCATGCTGCTGAAGACAAGGGTTTTTGACCTATGCCCGGGGAGATATAAGAACCTGTCCGAGCTGGCTCAGGCTATGGAAATATCGGTAAGCCAGGTTTATCGCGTGCAGGAAGGCAAGCGGAACATCAACTGCAAGTTCATCATCGGCGCTATCAAAGCCTTTCCCGGTTGCTCGTTTGACGACCTTTTCTATTTTGTCCCCGAAGTGCCAGCTGGCAAGGATTCCCGCACTGCCGCTGTGGGGAGCCGTCGTTCTTAGGGTTTTGGGGGTTTAAACTCGCTTAGAGTTGAGGGGTTTCGTCTTCGACCTTGTGCAGCTTTTCCGGGCTTTCCAGGTAGTCTATATAGAGCGTTCCGTTGAGGTGGTCTATCTCGTGCTCCAGCGCCTGGGCCAGCAGGTCCTCGGCCTTGATTCTTATTTCCTTGCCGCCGGCGTCCCGTCCCTTGACGGTAACCTGTTCCGCACGCTTAATCTCGCCGTAATAGCCGGGGACGCTCAAACAGCCCTCGGTCACCGAGCGCTCACCACTGCGCTTAACTATCTGGGGGTTAATCAGGACGATGTTTTCGGCATCGGGGATGTCGATGACGATTACCCGTAGCGAGCTGCCCACCTGCGGCGCAGCCAGTGCCGCCCGCCCCGGGTCGGCGCGCACCGTCTCCAGCATGTTGGCAATCAGCTTCTGGATGGAGCCGTCGATAGCCTTGACCCGCTTTGCCTTTTGCCTCAGTAGCGGGTCGGGCAGGGTGCGAATGGGTAAAACTGCCATCTTAAACCTCTTAACTATATTAGCTAAACCAGCCCCATGGGGTCAATGTCCACCGCCCAGCCCGGAGGGAGGGGCAGGGGAGATAAGAAACCGGATAGCTCGCTGCCGCGGAGGATGAGCTGCCAGCGAAAGCGCCCCCGCAAGCGGTGGATAAAGGCGGGGGCGGGCCCGATAAGCTCGATGCCGGCTATGCCTTTAGCTGCTATCTCCTGGTCGAGAAAGCGCTTCATCCTTTCCGCCTCACGCTGGCAGAGGGCGTCGTTGGTGTGGCTGTAGGTAAGAGAAGCCAGCTGATTGAAGGGCGGGTTATGCAGCTGGCGGCGGTAGTCAATCTCCTGCTCATAAAAGGCAGCGTAGTCGTGTTCGGCGGCGGCTCTGATGGCGTAGTGTTCGGGGGCGTAGCTCTGGATAATAACCTTGCCCCCCCGCTCCCCCCGCCCCGCCCGGCCTGCTACCTGGGACAATAACTGAAAGGTCCTCTCCCCGCTGCGAAAGTCGGGCAGGTTGAGGGCGGTATCGGCGCTGACCACCCCCACCAGCGTCACCAGCGGCAGGTCTAATCCCTTGGCCACCATCTGGGTGCCGATGAGGATATCGGCATCATGGGCGCGGAACTTGGCCAGGATTTCATCATGGGCATACCGGCCCCGGGTAACATCGCTGTCCCAGCGCAGGAGTTTGGCCTGGGGGAAGGTGTAGCCCACCTCCTGCTCCAGCCGCTGGGTGCCGATGCCCAAAAACTTTATGCGCCGCCCCTTGCATTGAGGACATTTTTCGGGGACCCTAATATTGTAGTTGCACTGGTGGCAGACCAGCCTGTTCTCGGTCAAATGATAGGAAAGGGGGACGTCGCAGCGCCGGCATCTCATAACGAAGCCGCAGTTGCGGCACTGGATAAAGCTGGCGGCTCCCCGGCGGTTCAAGAAAAGGATAACCTGCTCGTTGTTGGCCACCGCCTGGCCCATCGCCTGGAAGAGGGAGCGGCTGAAGAGGCTCTGGTTGCCCGCCTTTAGCTCCTCCCTCATATCGACCACCTCGACCTGGGGTAAAGCCGAGCCTTCGTAGGGGGTAACCCTCTGCGGGAGCTGTAGCAACCGGTAGTCGCCCCTTTGAGCGTGGTGAAAGCTCTCGACGTCGGGGGTGGCGCTGCCCAGTACCACGGTGGTGCTGTTAAGCTTGGCCAGCTTCAATGCCACGGCTCGGGCATGGTAACGGGGCGCTTTGTCCTGTTGCTTATAGGTCCACTCCTGTTCTTCATCGATAACAATTAAGCCGAGGTCGGGCTGGGGGGCGAAGATGGCGCTGCGCGAGCCGATGACCACGTCGAAATCACCGTTCCTTATTCGCTGCCACTCATCGAACTGCTCGCCCAAAGAGAGCTTGGAGTGGAGCACGGCTACCCGCTGGGGGAAGCGGGCGGCGAAGCGCTCTATGGTCTGGGGGGTGAGGGCGATTTCGGGCACCAAAACGATGCCCTTTTTGCCCATTTTTACCGTTTCTGCCAGCGCCTGGAGATAGACCTCGGTCTTGCCGCTGCCGGTGACGCCGTGCAGCAAAAAGGTTTGGCTTTTGCCTTCGGCCAGTCCCGACTTAATGGCTTCAAGGGCAGTCTTCTGGGCTGGCGTCAGGGTGAGGGGTGGGGAGGGGACGATGTCCTTGTATGAAATCGGCTCCCGCCTTACCTCCACCTCCTCGAATTTAGCCAAGCCTTTGTTAACTAGGGCGTCGGCTACTGCCTTGGTGCATTTTGTATTCTCTCTGGCCTCCGCCCAACTCACCGCCTCATTTTGATGCGAGAGGTATTCTAATAAGGTTGCTTGCTTGGGCGCTTTATGGCGAAGCTCGTCAGCGGCCCTTTCGGCTTCCGTTTTGTTGACCTCAAGGCTCAGGTAGGGCACCATCTTGGGCTTGACCCTGATTTTCTCCAGCTCGTAGCTCCTAGCCGCCAGACCCCTGTTTAATAGTTGATTGATAATGCTTTGAGCCTTTTTCTTGCCGATGGCTTTCTCGATTTGCCCCAGGCTCAGCTTTCCCTTTTTCTGGATTAGCTCCAGCGCCTGC
>CAZRIU010000034.1:7059-9994 GCA_964600245.1 uncultured Dehalococcoidales bacterium | reverse complement strand
CCCCATAAAGGGGGATATATAAGGGGTACCACCCTTATAGGGTGGGTTCAGGGTGGGAAGAAAGACCTGGGCGGGGGGATAATCAAAAATATCGGGGGCAAAGCCTTGATTAAAGCGGTTTTTTGCTGCATAATAGCCAGACAGATATGAAAAAGCTGACCATCGGTAAATTGAGGGGCCTGCAGGAGCTGGCCAACGACGACGGCGTCTTCAACATATGCGCCATGGACCACCGCCGATCAATGATGCGCATAATGGAGGGGGGGCATGTCGTTGAGGGGAGCACCAGCTACGAGGAAATGTTCCAGCGCAAGCTGGAGCTTTGCACCCACCTCGCCCCCCACGCCAGCGCCGTCCTGCTTGACCCCCTATTTGGGGCGGCCCAGTCCATCAGCCACGGCGCCCTGCCCAAGAGCACCGGGCTACTGGTCAGCCTGGAGGCTTCGGGCTACTCCGGTCCTGCGGAATTCCGCATGACCGAGCTGGAGGAGGGGTGGGGCGTGGAGAAGATTAAGCGGATGGGCGCCTCGGCGGTCAAGTTCCTAATTTACTACCGCCCCGACCTGATTGAATTGGCCAACAAGCTGATGGAGCTGGTGGAGGCGGTGGGGAAGGAATGCCAGCAGTACGACATCCCCCTTGTTATCGAGCCTTTGAGCTACCCGCTGGGTGAGGAAGCAAAAAATCCGGCCCAGTTCGCCGCCGCCAAGGAGCAACTGGTGCCTAAGACCACCCAGCACATCACCGCCCTGCCCGTAGATATGCTCAAGTCCGAGTTCCCCAGCGACCTGCGCTACAACCAGGACAAGGCGAAACTCGTCGACATCTGCCAGAAACTGGATAAGGCGTCAAAGGTGCCTTGGGTAGTTTTGAGCGCGGGGGTGAGCTTCGAGGTCTTTTGCCAGCAGGTCGAAATCGCCTGCCGGGGCGGGGCTTCGGGCTTTCTGGCGGGGCGGGCTATCTGGCAGGAGGCAATGAACATTGATGACCCCAAGGAAAGAGCCAAGATGCTCAAGACGGTGGGGGCAGACAGGTTAAAAAAACTGACCGAGATAGCCGCCAAACACGCCGTGCCCTGGTATAAGAAACTGGGGCTCGCTCACGACAAGCAGGCCGAAACCGCCGAAGGATGGTACCAGCAATACTGACATGAATAACGCTCTGATTTCCACCATAACCCTTAACCCCAGCCTCGACCAGCACCTCACCGTGGACGGGCTGGTGGTGGACGGTCCCAACCGCTGGTCACGGCTGCACCGCTACGCGGGGGGGAAGGGTATAGACGTCTCGCGGGCTATTCACGAGATGGGCGGCAGGACTACCGCCTACGGCTTCATCGGGGGAGCGGTGGGGAGGGCGGTGGAAATATTCCTCGATGAGGAAGGGGTGCCCCTTAGCTTTACCCCCATCAAAGGGGAGACCCGGACTAACTTTATTATCACCGACAGCAAGACCAGCCATCAGACCCGGATTGACGCCCCCGGTCCCTATATCACCAAGGACGAATTCGCCCGGTTCCGGCGGAAGATGCAGCGCATCCGCCCCAGCCCCGATTTAATCGTGGTGGGGGGGAGCGTCCCACCCGGCATCCCCAATAATGTCTATTACACCATAATCAAGGAAGCTAAAGGCTTCGGGGTGAGGACTATCCTGGACGCCGACGGCCAGTGGCTGGCCGAGGGGGTGAAAGCCAAGCCCTACCTGATTAAGCCCAACGTGCGGGAGGCAGAGGGGCTGCTCAAGAGGGAACTGTCCGACGAAACCGCCATCATCAAGGCGGCCCTCGACATAGTCGCGATGGGCATCGAGATAGCCGTTATCTCGCGGGGCAAGGACGGTATTATCGCCGCCACCAATGATACGGTGATTAAGGCAGTGCCACCTGAGGTAAAGGTGAAAAGCACGGTGGGCGCCGGCGATTGCACCATTGCCGGGCTTGCCCTGAAGCTGGCTGGTGAAGAGCCCTTAACCAGAGCCTGCCGCCTGGCAGTAGCCCTGGGGACGGCCGCCGTTTTGACCCCGGGCACGGAGCTTGCCCGCCGAGCCGACGTGGCCGAGCTGCTGCCGCAGATTAAGGTGAGGAATATAACCAGACAGCTAACCAAGACAATCTTGGCCAGCACCAAGACTAAATGAAGCTAAATGCCAGTGGTTTGACTTAACCCACCCTTTTTGCTATGCTCTATTAAAACTGAATAGGTAAGAGGGGTGCCCGAGCGAGAGCGAGGGCTTAAATGGAAGGCAAGAGCGGTGCGAATCCGCCACAGTCCCGCCTGCTGTAATTGAGGTCTCGACCTCATAAGTCAGAACACCAGCCCCGGTTCCAGTCGCCTCCGCGGAAAAGGGGGGCAGATTATCGAGATTAATCCCCTTGTCCAGCAGACGAGGGGATTTTTTTACCAAATGAGCAGGTTTACAAATTGAAACGTCGCAACAAGATAGCCCTGGTTTTATCGCTGCTGGGGGTTTGCCTTATCGCCGCCCTGTTCATAGCCAGCGCCTTTGGCGCCGTGTCCATCTCCATACCCGATATCTTCAAGATGACGCTCAACAAGATAGCCATCTTCGATTTCCCCACGAGCTGGACGGCCGCCGAGGAAACGATAATCTTCCAGATAAGGCTGCCCAGGGTAATCGGCGGGGCGCTGGTGGGGATGGCGCTGGCGACGGCGGGGGTGCTCTTCCAGGGGCTTTTGCGTAACCCCATGGCTGACCCCTATATCATCGGCACCTCGGCGGGAGCCGCGCTGGGGGCTACCATCGCCATGTTCCTGCCCATAAGCCTGGCTTTCCTTGGCTTCGGGCTGGTGCCTATAGCCGCCTTCCTCGGCGCCGTGGGCACGGTCTTCCTCGTCTATAACCTGGCGCGGGTGGGGGGCAAGACGCCCATTATAAGCATGCTCCTGGCGGGGGTGGTGGTCAGCGCCCTGATGGC
>CAZRIU010000034.1:5648-6959 GCA_964600245.1 uncultured Dehalococcoidales bacterium | reverse complement strand
GTTTCCATCAGCGGCTTAATCGGTTTTGTCGGGCTGGTGGTGCCCCACGCCATGCGCCTGAGCTTTGGGCCCGACCACCGCCTGCTCCTGCCCGCGGCGGCGCTGGGCGGGGGCGCCTTTGTTATCATCGCCGACCTTCTCGCCCGCACCGTCATGGCTCCGGCCGAGATCCCGGTGGGGGTGATTACAGCTATTATCGGTGCGCCCTTCTTCCTCTATCTGCTGCGGCGCACCAGGAAGGAGTACGCTTTCTGATGATTGGACTAGAGATTAACCAGGTCGACTTTTCTTACTTCGACGGGCTGGTCCTGGAGGACATCAACCTCTCCGTCAAGGCGGGGGAGATGGTGGGGCTGCTGGGGCCCAACGGCTCGGGCAAGACCACGCTGATTAAGCTCGCCAGCGGCATCTTAAAGCCCAAACGGGGGGAAATCAGGCTCAACAGAGACCGCATAAGCGGCTTAAGCCGCAGGCTTATCGCCAGCAACGTGGCCGTGGTGCCACAGCGGTTTCACATGCCCTTCGCCTTCACCGTCAGCGAGGTGGTCATGCTGGGGCGGACTCCTTTCTTTAAAGCCCTGGCCGATGAAAACGAAGACGACCACCAGGTGGTCGATAACTCTTTGGAGCTGGTGGGCATCGCTGAGCTGGCCGAGCGCCGTTTCGACGAGCTGAGCGGCGGGGAAAGGCAAAAGGTTATCCTGGCCATGGCGCTGGCGCAGCAGCCCAAGCTGCTGCTGCTCGACGAGCCTACCGTCCACCTTGACATCGCCCACCAGATGGAAATACTGGAACTGGTGCGGGGGCTGAATATGGGGCGGGGGCTTACCGTCGTCGCCGCCATGCACGACCTTAATCAGGCCGCGCTCTATTTCGACCGCATAATCCTGCTCAAGGATGGGCGGGTCTGGGCCGACGGGACGCCTAAAGAAGTCCTGACCGAGGCGGGAATCAGCCAGGTCTTCGCCGCCTCAGTTAGAGTGGAGGTGCACCCGCTGACCGGAACGCCCCACATCTTGGTTATGCCCCGGGTAAACACTATCAAACCCGCTAGCCGCTGATGGACAGGACTAAGACTAAGGGCTATAATCCTTGTGTTATGAGCTCCGAGGTCAAACTCAGCGTCCTCTTCACCGCCGAGCAGATAGCCGCCACCGTCAGGCGCCTGGCGGCTGAAATCAGGCGGGACTACCAGGATAAAAACCCCGTTTTCATCGCCGTGCTTAAGGGCTCATTTGTCTTTTTGGCCGACCTCATCAGAGAGTTGAACTTCCCCCTGCAGATAGAGTTTGCCCAGCTTTCCAGCTACGG
>CAZRIU010000034.1:0-5548 GCA_964600245.1 uncultured Dehalococcoidales bacterium | reverse complement strand
TGACCGTCCCCGACAAGTTTATCGTCGGCTACGGCATCGACTGGGACGAAAAGTTCCGCTACCTGCCCGATATTTGCGCCATTGAGGACGAGGAATGAAGCTCGCCCGCCTGATGTCGGTGGCTAAAGGGGAGCTGCCCGCCGACCGGCTCTTGGCCAACGCCAAGATAGTCAATGTCTTTACCGGTGAGATTGAAGAGGGCAATATTGCTATCTGCGGTGACAGAATCGCGGGGATAGGCGACTACCGGGCCAAAGAGGTGGTGGACGTGGGGGGGAGGCACGTCGCCCCCGGGCTTATAAACGGGCACATTCACCCCGAAAGCTCCATGCTCGATATCGGGCAGTACGCTCGCGCCGTGGTACCCCACGGCACCACCAGCCTAGTCACCGACCTCCACGAGATTGCCAACGTCGGCGGGGTGGCGGGGATAAGATATATACTTAACCGCGCCCGCCGCCTGCCCTTTAACCTTTTTTTAATGGCGCCCTCCTGCGTGCCCGCAACCGACCTCGAGACATCGGGAGCAACTCTCGGCCCTGAGGAGATTCGCCAGATTCTAGGCTGGAAAGAATGCCTGGGGCTGGGGGAGGTAATGAACTTTCCCGGGGTCGTTAGCGGCGACAAGGCGGTGCTAAAGAAAATCGAATACGCCCGCAGCAAGATTATCGATGGGCATGCCCCAGGACTTAGCGGTAAGGACTTAAGCGCCTATATCGCCGCTGGTATCCACTCCGACCACGAATGCGTCTCGCTTGACGAGGCCAGAGAAAAGCTGGGTCAGGGCATGTTCATCATGATTCGGGAAGGCTCCTCGGAGAAAAACCTGGAAGCCCTGCTGCCCCTGGTCACCGATAAGACCTGGCCGCGCTGTCTGTTCGTCGTCGACGACCGCACCGCCGCCGACCTGCTCAATGACGGCGATATTGACGCCGTGGTGCGTAAGGCAATCCGCTTGGGGCTTGAGCCGGTGCGCGCCATCCAGCTGGCGACGATAAACACGGCAAGCTATTTCCGTAGGGAGGGGCTGGGGGGTATCGCCCCCGGCTATTTCGCCGACCTGATTGTGCTCGGCGATTTGTCCAAATTACGGATTGATATGGTCTTTTATCAGGGCAAGCTGGTGGCTGAAGAAGGCAAGCCCCTGTTCTCCCCACCCACCACCGACCAGGGCCTGACCGACAGCGTCAAAATCAAGCCCTTTGATATAGAAAGGCTAAGGCTAACGCCTTCGGGGAAAACCGAACCCATCATCGAGGTCGTGCCCGGGCAGATAATAACCCGCAAGCGAACAGCGAAAATAAGCTCTATCCCCGATTTAGAGAGGGACATCCTGAAATTGGTGGTGGTGGAGAGGCACAAAGCCACGGGGAACATCGGGGTGGGGCTGGTCAGCGGCTTCGGCCCGAAACGGGGGGCCCTGGCTTCTTCCGTCGCCCACGACTCTCACAATATCATCGCCGTCGGCACCAGCGACGAAGACATATTCGTTGCCATTAAGGAGATTGAGCGATTGCGTGGCGGGCTGGTGGCGGTGAGGGGCGGTAAAGTCCTGGCCAGTCTGGCTCTGCCCGTGGCTGGGCTGCTCTCCGACGAGCCGCTGGAGACGGTGGTCAATAAACTGGAGGTATTGGAACGAACGGCAGTTGAGATGGGGGCAAAGCTGCCTTCGCCCTTGGCCACCCTTTCTTTTCTGGCGCTGCCGGTAATACCCGAAATCAGGCTCACCGACCGGGGGTTGGTGGAGCTATAATTAAAAAAGGCTTAGTAGTTTATCAAATAGTTCAGTACGGAAACCCTTTTATAATCGGTTACCGTTCGCGTCTTTAAGACCGTCACCTCTACGGGAGTGTATTCGTATTTGGTAACCTCGCCGTACTCTATTACTTCTCGATATTTGGTAACCTCTTCCTCTCTATATGTCGGATTGGGCTTCTCCGGAGCAATGACGGAGTAGCTGAAGGAATAGAGGGTCTTTAAAGCTTCACCATGATAATAGGCGGTGACAGTCTGCGTGCTGCCGGCGGCTATATACTTCGACCCCGATATGGTGGTGGTCAGGTCGCCACGCACCGTTATCAGGGATTCCACGGTGAAGGTGCCGCTTATGGTGTCTGTGTTCTCGATAACCAGTTCGACTCGGCACGCCGGACTGCCATCAAATTCAAAATAGTTGAAACCCTGCCCGCTAATTACCGTATAGTCAATGGGAATGTATTCCTCGCAGGGGGGGCCCTGGTCACAGTAGACTTCGATGTCCGTATAGGGCTCCAGGACGACATAGGCTTCCTCAACAACATAGCTGTCCTGGACATAGTAGGTCTCCGTAGTATGATAAGTCTCTTCAGCCGCGTAAGAGACCCGCATGATAGGCACAAAGGAGAAAACGAGTAAAGCTACCACTACCAAGGCTATGACTATAACCAGCGCTCTCCCCTCGGTGCTAAAATCCCCCCACTTTTTAATTAACTTATGCCACATATCTTACCTCCGCAATATGATGATATGCTCATTAACCAACAGGTGTCAAGAAGCTACAATAGTGTTAAGCAATATGATAAACTATTAACTGACTTCTTATGTGGGGAAGTGTCGGAATTGGCAGACGAGCATGATTTAGGATCATGTGCCGCAAGGCGTGGGGGTTCAAATCCCCCCTTCCCCACCACCAAGGAGAACTAAGGCCATGAAGATAGCTAACTATACCGATACCAAGCCCACCCAGGAACTTCCCGGGGTATTGAAGCGGGAGGTTATCACCGCCCGGGACGGCGCCCCCAACTTCTGCATGCGGGTCTTCGAGGTTGAACCGGGCAGCTCAACGCCCGACCATTCCCACCCTTGGGAGCACGAGGTCTTTATTCTCTCCGGGCGGGGGGTGGTGAGGGGCGAGCCTGGCGAAACCGAGATAAGCCAGGGCAGCGTCGTCTTTATCGCCCCCGGTGAGCAGCACTGCTTCATCAACACCGGCGACCAGGTGCTGCGCTTCATCTGCCTCATACCGATTCAGGACTAAATCAGGGTTTTTGCCCACTTTTTCTAAACTCGTCCCAAAAGGTCTTGACAAAAGTCCATAATAGTGGTATAGTGATAGGTTGTTATTATGCCTCTCTAATTTTCACTTGCCAAGCCTCTGGGCTAACCACAGATATAACCTTTGGTCGAACCGCACTGTGAGGATTTAACCGCTTTTTAGGCGTTTAAGCAGAGCAGAAACAGATTATATGCTAACAGAAAATATTGAGCAGAAGGTGCCTCCCGTTCCCCGGAAGTCCTACGCCAGTCTACCCCCGATTCTAGAGGTACCCAATCTAATTCAAGTTCAAACCGATTCCTTCCGCTGGTTCCAGGAGAAGGGGCTGCGCCAGTCGTTGGAGGAAATATCCCCTATTGAGGATTTCACCGGCAACCGCCTGGCGCTCAGCTTCGTCGACTACGAATTCCGCGAGCCCCACTACACCGAGCAGGAGTGCCGCCAGAAAGACATGACCTACTCGGCTCCGCTCTACGTCAGGACACAGCTGCTGGTCAAGGAAACCGGCGAGATTAAGGAGCAGGACCTATTTTTCGGCGACATCCCCCTGATGACGGCCAAAGGCACCTTTATCACCAGCGGCGCCGAGAGAGTAGCCGTAAGCCAGCTGCTGCGCTCGCCGGGCGTCTATTTCACCCTTGAAGAGGATACCACCAGCGGCCGTTCCCTCTGCCACGCCAAGCTGATTCCTTCCCGCGGCGCCTGGCTGGAGTTCGAGACCAGCAACCGTGATGTAATCTCGGCCAAGATTAACGGCAAGCGCAAGATTCCCATCACCACCCTGATGCGGGCTATCGGTTACAGCGATGAGGAGAAGCTGCTGGACATGTTCGCCAGCGAGGACAGCGTGCCCGACCACCAGTTTATCAAGGCGACCATGGAACGCGAGCCCATGGTCAAGGACGAACCCGAAGCCCTGCTTGATATCTACCGAAAGCTACGCCCGGGCGACCCGCCCAATATCGAGAACGCCCGAAAGCTGATAAAGAACCTCTTCTTCGACCCCCTGCGCTATGACCTGGGTGAGGTGGGGCGCTATAAGCTCAACAAGCGCCTAAAGCTCGAGATTGAGGAAGGCACCCGCGCCCTGACCAAGGAAGATATCGTCGAGATAGTAAGGCACATAATCATGATTAACAATGGCTTCGATAACCCCGACGACATCGACCACCTGGGAAATCGGCGGGTGCGCACCGTCGGCGAGCTGATCCAGAACCAGTTCCGCATCGGACTCCTGCGCTTGCAGCGGGTGGTCAGGGAGAGAATGAGTATCATCGGCACCGATGCCGCTACCCCCAGCGTCCTGGTCAATATCCGCCCGGTGGTGGCGGCGGTGAGGGAGTTCTTCGGGGGCTCGCAGCTATCGCAGTTTATGGACCAGACCAACCCTCTGGCCGAATTAACCCATAAGCGCCGCCTTTCGGCGATGGGGCCGGGGGGCTTATCCCGAGAGCGAGCCGGCTTTGAGGTCCGTGACGTGCACTTTTCCCACTACGGTAGAATCTGCCCTATCGAGACGCCGGAGGGGCCCAACATCGGTCTTATCGGCTCGCTGGCTACCTACGGGCGGATTAACCAGTACGGCTTTATCGAGACGCCCTATCGCCGGGTAATCAGCGAGCTGGACAATAACTCACCGGAACTGGTGGGGAGGACGACCCGCGAAGCCGTGGTCAACGCCAAGGGCACTACGGTGGTCAAGGCCAGGACGGCCATTACCGACACTATAGCCGCCAAGCTGGCCAAGCTGCCGGAGCGCCAGATTAAGGTTGTCCCCTTCGTCTCCGACGAGGTCAGCTACATGACCGCCGATAAAGAGGACGAGTATATTATCGCCCAGGCTAACGCCCGCCTCGACGAGAAGAACCAGTTTGTCGATGAGAGGATTGAAACCAGGCTGGGCGACCACTATATGCTGGAAACCCCCGATAAGATAGAGTACATCGACGTCTCGCCCAAGCAGATAGTCAGCGTCGCCACCGCCCTGATACCCTTCCTGGAGCATAACGATGCCAACCGCGCCCTGATGGGCTCCAACATGCAGCGGCAGGCGGTGCCCCTGCTCCGGCCCGAGGCACCGATGGTGTCCACAGGTATGGAAATAGAGGTCGCCAAGCACAGCGGGCAGGTACTCTTCGCCCGGAACGCTGGAGTGGTGACATCGGTGACCAGCTCCCAGATTGTGGTCACCACTGATAACAGCGAAAACGACGTCTACCCGCTAATGAAATTCGTCCGCACCAACCAGGGCACCTGCATCAACCAGAAGTCTATAGTGAGCCAGGGCGACCGGGTGGAGGCGGGGCAGGTCCTGGCCGATAGCTCCGCCACCGAATACGGGGAGCTGGCGCTGGGGCAGAACGTGACCTGTGCCTTTATGAGCTGGGAAGGCTATAACTTCGAGGACGCTATTATCATCAGCAACCGCCTGGTAGAGCAGGACAAGTTCGCCTCGATCCACATCGAGAAACACGAGGTGGAAGCCCGCGATACCAAGCTGGGTCCAGAAGAGAT
>CAZRIU010000033.1:0-10082 GCA_964600245.1 uncultured Dehalococcoidales bacterium | reverse complement strand
ACCGGGAGTTTGACCTGGATACTGTTGCCTGCGTCGGCTGCTGTGTTATGGCGCCGGTAACCGTGGTCGACGATAAGCCCGAAGGTCAGGTGGAACCGACCAAAGTAGATGGCATTCTTCTCTCATTCGAGCGGGAGAGGGAGAGACGGGGTAAAGAGAAACAGTGAAAGCAAGCAGGCTTCCCGCTGTCGCCTCGACTTTCCAGAAAATAAAGAGCCGGGCCGAAGCACGCTGGCAGGAGCTTCAGGGGGCTAAAGCGGTCATTATGGTGGGGGCCGGCACCTGTGGCCGCGCCGCCGGTGCCCTTAAGGTGCTCCGTGCCTTCAAGAGCGAGCTCAAAAAGCATAACCTCGACTGCCCCGTGATAGAAGTCGGCTGCATGGGGCACTGCTATGCTGAGCCGATAGTTGTCATCGCCAAGCCGGGTTTTCCTCCCATCGTCTATCGGCAGGTCAATGCCGTTATCGCCCGCAGGCTGGTCAGAGAGTTTATCCTGGGTAAAGACCCCTGCTTAGAGTTCGTCCTCGGCGCTCTGGGAGCCAGCGACCTTGTTCCCAGCCTGGCTGATTTTCCCCGCGCCCAGTTCGAGCAAAAAATCATCCTCAAAAACTGCGGCTTTGTCGACCCCGAAGATATAGAGCACTATATCGCCAGCGGCGGATATTCGGCTCTGGCTAAGGTGCTGAAACTAAAGCCGGAAGAGGTTATAAACGAGGTAAAAAAGTCAGGGCTGAGGGGTCGGGGTGGGGCGGGCTTTCCCGCCGGCGAGAAGTGGGCGGTATGCCGTAATGCCGTGGGTAAGCCTAAATACGTCATCTGCAACGGCGACGAGGGCGACCCCGGCGCCTTTATGGACCGGGCTATCCTGGAGAGCGACCCCCACTCCGTAATTGAGGGCATGCTCATCGCCGGCTATGCCGTCGGTGCTCAACGGGGATATATCTATGTCCGTGCCGAATATCCGCTGGCGGTGCATAGAACCCAGCTGGCCCTGCGCCAGGCCAGAAAGCTGGGGCTGCTGGGCAAAAATATACTGGGCGGCGACTTTAGCTTTGACATAAGGCTTTTCGAGGGCTCGGGGGCCTTCGTCTGCGGCGAGGAGAGCGCCCTTATCGCCTCGCTGGAGGGGCAGGCGGGCACGCCCAGTCACCGCCCGCCTTATCCAGCCACCAATGGTCTCTACGGCAAGCCCACCGTTATCAACAATGTCAAGACGCTGGCCTTTATCCGCCACATAATCAATAAAGGCGCTAAATGGTTCAGCGGCATCGGCACCAAAGACAGCCCGGGGACGGCCGTTTTTGCCCTGGCGGGAAAGGTGGTCAACACCGGGCTTATTGAAGTCCCCATGGGCACCACCCTGCGCCAGGTAATCTTCGATGTCGGCAGCGGCATCCCCAATGGTAAGAGCTTCAAGGCGGTGCAGATAGGCGGGCCCTCCGGCGGTTGCCTGCCCGAATCGGCTCTGGACTTGCCCATTGACTTCGACTCTCTTGCCGGAGCCGGGGCGATGATGGGTTCGGGCGGTATGATTGTCCTCGATGAGGACGACTGCATGGTGGAGATAGCCCGCTACTTCCTGGAGTTCACCCAGCGCGAGTCCTGTGGCAAGTGCACCTTCTGCCGCCTGGGTACCAGGCAAATGCTGGAAACTTTGGGCGAATTCACCAAGGGCAAGGGTAAAATCAAAGAGCTGGATACACTTACCGAGCTGGCCGAGGATATCAAAGCGGGCTCGCTCTGCGGTCTGGGCAGGACGGCGCCCAACCCGATACTGACTAACCTGCGCTATTTCCGCGACGAATACGAGGCCCACATCAAGGAGGGACGGTGCCCGGCGCTGATGTGCCCCGAGCTTATCGCTTATTACATTATCCCTGAGAAGTGCGAGCTTAGCTGCGACGCCTGTGTCGGCACCTGCACCGTGGAAGCCATCTCCAGCCACCCCAAGAAGCGATATAAAATCATCGACCAGGAGAAATGCGTCAAGTGCGGCACCTGCCTGACCTCCTGCCCGCCGCAGTATAGCGCCGTTATCAAGCTGTCGCCGCCGGAGGTGCCCAAGCAGAAATGAAAACGGTAGTTTTAACCATTGACGGCAGAGAGATCAAAGCCCCCCAGGGGCAGAATGTCCTCTGGGCAGCGCTGGATAATGGTATCTATATCCCCAATCTCTGCGCCCTCCGTGAGAAAGCGACGCAGGATGCCTCCTGCCGTCTCTGCTGGGTAGAAATAAAGGGTAAAGCTCAACCGGTTACCGCCTGCACCGAGACGGTAGCCGAGGGCATGGTGGTGAACACGAAAGGTGAGTCGGCTTTGAGATTAGCGCGCACCGCCCTGGAGTTACTGTTAGCCAGCAACGAGGTTGACTGTGCCAACTGCCCCGCCAACGGCAGCTGTGAGCTGCAAAAGATAGCCGCCCACCTCAAGGTTAAGCTCAAGACCAAGCGTTTTAAGAAGATTCTACGCAATCTTAAGGTGGACTCAAGCAGTACGGAGTTCAGTTACGACCCCAACAAGTGCGTTCTCTGCGGGCGCTGTATCTGGGTCTGTCGCAGTGGGGGCATCGGCGCCCTCGGTTTTGCCCACCGCGGCTTTAACCGCCGGATGACCACCTTTGCCGATAAACCGATGGCTGATTCGGGGTGTCGTGATTGCGTCGAGTGTGTGGCCGTTTGTCCCACCGGGGCGCTGGTTCTGAAGAAATCTTAGTCTGACTAGTTGGCTCGCCCGTAGTCGTCTTCCAGCCTGACCACATCATCCAGCTCAGTGGTCGAGACCTCAAAGAAGGTGGCGTCCTCTATGGCCTTGAGGCGGTGGCGGGTGTGGGGGGGGACTCTTACCGACTGGCCGGGCAAAAACGTCTTTGATACCATCTGCCCGCCCTCCTCGATTTCCAGCAGCACCTTTCCCTGATGCAGATAGATGGTCTCATCCTTCTTCTCGTGGTATTGCAGGCTGAGGCGATGTCCTTTTCTAATGAAGATGAGCTTACCGGCGTATTTCGGCGTAAGGGCAAATAGCAGCTCAAAGCCCCAGGGCTTCTCGGTTTTGCGGGGGAGTTTTTCTGCCATCTTCTATCCTTACTCTAGAACCCGCCCAGTTTCTTGATGAGCAGCTAGGGTAGGGGGGAAGCCGTCGGTGCCGAATTTAATCGTCGTGCTCATCATACCTTTATCGCCTCTTCTGAAGGCGAAGCGGGAGAGCCTCCCCTAAGGGAGGCTCTCCTTATCGGCGGCAGGTTATGAAGTCGGGTCGAAATAGTAAATTGTCAGCTTGGGACGCTGGTGAGCAGTGCCCCAGTCGGAGGAATAGAACCTCTTCCAGGCCTCTTCGGTGGTCTCATCGGTGTCTTTCAGCATTACACCGAAGTTGACTTGGCTACCGTCCCACCAGCTTTTGACCAGGTCGGTAATATACCAGTAGAGGAAGCCGTCGGTTACCCCTGCGGGTATATTGATAACGTATTCCGCTGTTGTGGCGAACACCGGCTGGTCGTCCCAGGTTATACCGGTCTCAGTCCAGGCTCCCAGCACTGCGTAAGCCCCGATGGGCGCGACAACAGAGCTGCTGGTGCTATAGTATACCAGTCCCAGGTTGGCGCCGGTTATTACCGCATTTTCGGGAAGCAAATCGAGGTTGAACTGCAAGTATGCCCTAACCGTGGTGGCCAAATCGTAACCAGCCGTTACCCGCTCCAGGTCTCCGAAGTTATCCTCGGGGGACGTATCATATACGTAGCTGTCTTTGCCCATAGCGGGGTTTGGTTGCAGGGTAAGCATCTCCTCTGGGGCATAGGTGAGCGACCAGTTAAGGTAGGTTGTCTCGTTGGCGGCGACCACTACCGTCTGCTCGCGGTATTTGAAGTGATACATTTCCAGCTTTACGGTATAGCTGCCGGGGGCGAGGTTGGTTATAACGTAAGGGGTTATGTTGCCCGTGTCCACCCCGTTGAGGAAGACGGCGGCTCCGGCAGGGTCGGACTGGATGTCGATAGCGCCGTATTTCATTTCGACGATGATATCAACGCTGTCGCTAGCAGCTCCGCCGTGACCATCGTTCACCGATACGCTGATATTATAGGTTCCCTCGGCGGCTGGTGCATCCCAGCTAATTGAATTGCCCGTTCCCGAGATAGTCCCACCGCTGGCTGTCCAGGCGTAGGTGAGGGTATCGCCATCGGCGTCGCTGGCGACACAGCCTATGGTGCAGCTACCTTCGGGGGGCAGGTCGGTGCTGCTGGGGGTGAGGCTGGCGATAACGGGTGGGGTGTTGACTACCTGGATATTGCAACTGTCGCTGACGGTTTTCTCACCGTCGCTGACGGTCACGGTTACAGAATAGGTTCCTTCGGTTGTCGGCGCCGTCCATGTAACATTGCTACCCGTCCCCGAGATAGCTCCAGCGGTGGCTGTCCAGGCGTAGGTGAGGACATCATCGGTGTCGGGGTCGCTGGCAGCACAGGTTACGGTGCAGCTCCCCCCGCGGGCTACCTCCGTGGCGCTGGGCGTGAGGCTAATGATTACTGGCGGCTTGTTACAGCCGGCCACCGCCAGCAGGGCGAGGATGACCACGACTAGTACAGTCAGCTTAATACCTTTGGATTTCCACATCTTGCTGCCTCCTTTGTCGGGGTTGGATATAGCTGTTTGGAAATCTTACGCTATTACGCTGGTGAAGTCAATGGCTCTAGAGTAGTTAATTTTATGGGATTAAATCACAGAAGTAGAAAGAGTCCCTCAATACCGATTTCCCTTGTTTGCAGCCTATTTTCTCTTTGAAGATAGGGCCGTCATAGACAAAGCTGTGGAACTCTCCGTTCTCACCGCTGGGGTCTACGTTAGGGGGAAGCTCAGCAACGAAGTCTTTATCCAGTTGCCTGCCCAGGAATTTCTTGTCCAGGACCTTGTTATCAATACAGCTGACCACGGCCTTAAAGCCCAGCGCTAGGAACGTTTGGACGAGTTCGGCGGAGTCTCTTCCCCAGAGCGGGAAGACGCCCTTGATGTTTAACTTGGCCAGGTTTTCCTCCCGATATTTTCGGACGTCTTCCAGGAAGATATCGCCGAAGGCTACATGCTCGACGCTGTCCTGCTTAAACTTGATAAGGGCTTGGCTCATTTTGGCGCCGTATTCTTCGTTGGAGCAGGACTTGGGGATGAAGACTTTATGGAGGGGTATATCTAGGGATTTTGCCTGTTGTTCCACCAAGCGCCGACGCACGCCGTGCAGGCTGATGCGGTCGTAGTCTTCGGTGATGGTGGTGAGCAGGGATACTACTTCGTATTCGTGGTTCTTCTGGATTTCGTAGAGCGCCAGGGCGCTGTCTTTGCCGCCGCTCCAGCAGAAGAGCAGTTTTTTCATTTGTTGTGTTATTTGCCCCCCGCCTCCCTCTTTAGTATCTCAGCTTTATCCGTCTTCTCCCAGGGGAGGTCGAGGTCAGTGCGGCCGAAGTGACCGTAGCAGGCGGTGGGTCTATAGATGGGGCGGCGCAGGTCGAGGGTGCGGATGATGGCTTCGGGTCTGAGGTCAAAGTGTTTATTTATCAGCTTGATTATGCTCTTGTTATCAATCTTAGCCGTGCCGAAGGTTTCCACCGAGACGGAGAGGGGGTGAGCGACGCCGATGGAGTAAGCAATCTGGATTTCGAGCCTCTCCGCCAGCCCAGCAGCGACGATGTTCTTGGCGATGTAGCGGGCCATATAGGTTGCCGACCGGTCAACCTTGGTCGGGTCTTTGCCAGAGAAGCTGCCGCCGCCGTGGCGGGCAATGCTGCCGTAGCTATCGACGAGGAGCTTGCGGCCGGTAAAGCCGGTATCGGATACGGGGCCGCCGATGACGAAGCGACCGGTGGCGTTGACATAGTATTTGGTTTTAGCGTCTATCAGTTTGTCGGGTATGACCTTTCTTATTACCTTATCGACAATATCTTTGGTAATCTGCTCCTGACTGATATTGGGGTCGTGCTGGGCGCCCATGACCACGCTGTCGATGCGCTGGGGAGTGCCGTTGGCGTACTCCACGGTCACCTGCGATTTGCCGTCGGGGCGGAGGTAGGGAAGGGTCTTATCCTTCCTTACCCGAGCCAGGCACTGGCAGAGCTTGTGCGCCAGGGAGATGGGCAAGGGCATAAGCTCGGGTGTTTCGTTGCAGGCAAAACCCACCATCATTCCCTGGTCACCGGCGCCAAGCTTATCAAGCTCATTGGATGAAGCCGCCTTGGCTTCCTGTGATTTATCCACACCCAGGGCGATGTCTTGGGACTGCTCCTTGATGGAGACCATCACCCCGCAGGACTGGTAGTCGAAGCCGTATTCGGGGTGGGTATAGCCGACGTCACGGACTACCTG
The DNA here is from genome assembly GCA_964600245.1 of uncultured Dehalococcoidales bacterium. Lineage (GTDB taxonomy): Bacteria > Chloroflexota > Dehalococcoidia > Dehalococcoidales > BS750m-G39 > E44-bin88. The sequence goes on along the minus strand of CAZRIU010000033.1, from coordinate 3,732 downwards.
GCGCACTATCTGGGGAATCTCGACATAGCAGCTGGTGGTAATCTCGCCGAGGACGATTATCAGGCCGTTGGTTACCGCCGTCTCGCAGGCTACCCGGGCGTAGGGGTCCTGGGCCAGAATGGCGTCGAGGACGGCGTCCGATATCTGGTCGCAAAGCTTATCGGGGTGACCCTCAGTAACCGACTCCGAGGTGAGCATATAGGCCGACGAACTGCTAAAACTGCTTGGCATTTCTCTCCCTTTCTACGTCCCCTGCTCCCAGCTGGCCAGGTATCGCTTTTGCTCCGGGGTCAGGGTGTCGATATTAACGCCCATTGACTTTAGTTTAAGTTGGGCGACCTGTTTATCTATTTCTTCAGGCACCGGGTAGACCCTGGTTTTAAGTCTTCCCCGGTTTTTGACCAGGTGTTCCAGACAGAGGGCCTGGTTGGCGAAGCTCATATCCATAACGGTGGCCGGGTGCCCTTCGGCGGCGGCCAGGTTAACCACCCTGCCCTCCGCCAGCAGGTAGAGGCGGCGGCCGTCTTTTAAGGCGTACTCATCGACGGAGGGCCGAATCTGCCGCTTGGTGCGGGTGAGACTTTCGAGTGCCGGGAGGTTTATCTCGACATCGAAGTGCCCGCTGTTGGCCAGGATGGCTCCGTCCTTCATTACTTCTAGCGAGTCTTTATCAATGACGTTGATATCGCCGGTGATGGTAATGAAGACTTCGCCTATCTTGGCGGCTTCGGAGATAGGCATGACCTGGAAGCCATCCATGACTGCCTCCAGCGCCCGCACCGGCTCGACCTCGGTGACGATTACCTGCGCCCCCAGCCCCTGCGCCCTCAGGGCGGCGCCGTGCCCGCACCAGCCGTAGCCGCAGACCACCACCTTCTTGCCCGCCCACAGAATATTGGTGGCGCGGGTGATTCCGTCAATGGTGCTCTGGCCGGTGCCGTAGCGGTTGTCGAAGAGATATTTGGTCTGGGCGTCGTTGACGGCAATCATGGGATATTTCAGCTTGCCCGCTTTTTCCAGGCTGCGCAGCCGAATAACGCCGGTGGTGGTCTCTTCCGTGCCGCCGATGACATTACCGATGAGCTCGGTCCGTTTGGTGTGGAGGGTGGTGACCAGGTCGGCGCCGTCGTCTGCGGTGAGCTGTGGTTTATTATCCAGGGCGGTGTTGATGTGCTTGTAGTAGGTTTTCTCGTCCTCGCCCTTGATGGCGTTAACGGGTATGCCGTCTTCCACCAGGGCGGCAGCGACATCGTCCTGGGTACTCAAAGGGTTGGCGGCGCATAAGACGACATCGGCCCCGCCTTCTTTGAGGGTCAGCACTAGGTTGGCCGTCTCGGTGGTTACGTGGAGGCAGGCCGAAATGCGTATGCCCTTTAGCGGCTTCTCTTTGGCGAACCTTTGCCTGATCAGTTTGATAACGGGCATCTCGCGGTAAGCCCACTCTATTCTCTGTTGGCCGGCTTCAACCAGTGTCGGGTCTTTTATGTCGTATTTTTTCAACTTCTCTCCTATCTAAAACTCCAGTTTTAAGGTTACTATCTCGAAAGGCTTGACCTCAAGACTGAACTGGTTGCCCTCGAAGGGCAGCTCGCCTTCTTCTCTTTCCAGCAAATCGACCGTCGTCAGCCGCTTAATGTCCTTGAATAGCTCCACCTCGGCCTGGGTGCTCTCGCCCTTGGTCTCGAAGAAGCGCAGGATAACGGCCTCGCTGTCTTCGGCTTTCTTCAGGGCGGAGAGGATGAGGTTGTGGGGCGTTAGCTTGATAAACGAGTGTTCGGCGGGCAGCTCCCCCTCGGCGTTAGCCTGGATGGCGATGGGACGGTGGTCGAATTCGGGCGCCTGCTTATAGACCTCCGCCTGCCGCCAGTCGCCGTCGTGGGGCTGAACGGCGTATTCGAAGGTGTACTGCCGCAGCTCCAGGGCGTCGGGGGTGGGCACTAAAGGCCCGGCCACACCGTCGGCGGAGAGCCCATAGACTCCACGAAGGAGGGTGATATAGGTGGCGGTGCCTACCTTTTCCGCCGCGGGCAATCCCTTGTTCATAAAGGTTACCCCGCGCCTGCCGTCGCTGACGTCGAACCAGCTTAAGAAATTGGGTATCCCCGATGGTTTGGCCCCCTCGCCTCGGATAAAATACTCGGTTGGTTCGGGAATGACGCCGAACTGCGTCTCGCGGAAGCAAACCTTCCTGTCTATCCCGGTATCGAACTTGACCCTCAGCCTTATGTTGGGGTATTTGTTATCGATTTTAGTAACAAATTCCAGACGGGGCAGGTCGGCGAAGATTATCACCTCTTTGGTGATATCCAGCGTCTTGTAGTTATAGATTATGGGGGGGAATTTTTCCTTGAGGCGGTAGGGCCAGGTGAGGCAGTAATACTCGTTTTCAAAGATTATTCTTACCCTCGAGCCCTCGTTCTCAATGCGGAAGCTCTTGGGCTTGAAGTTGCCGTATTTTATGCCCTGGCCCGATTCGCTTTTAATTAGTTCGGGGGTGAAGCGGCTGCGGTGATAATATAAGTCGCCGACCTCGTCCTCAATGACGAGCTCGTTGCCGCTTAAGAGGCGGTTGCCAGCTTTATCGTCGACCTCAATTATGCCGCTCCGGTCGTCCACCCTGAGGCGGAAGAAGGGCGTTTCGATCTGGTTGCCCTTGATTTTTATTCCCCTCGCCTTCTTTTTGCTTGAGCTGGCTGGGTGCACCTTGTAGCCCAGCGCGGGGGCGTCGGCGACAAAGCCTTCTTTAGCCGATTCCACCCAGTTTTTGGTGGGCCAGGAGAGGGGGTTAAAGACGGCGGTGCCTTTGCCCCCGGTGTTTATCCTCCCCGCGATGTAGATTAGAGATTGATTGAGGAGCTGGTTGAGCTTGCCCTTGAGAAAGGCAAAGATCTCCCGTACCTCTTGGTAGATTTCATCCACCCCGCAGCCGGTGATTATATCGTGGAAAGCGATGAGCAGGACCTTTTCCCAAGCTTCACGGAGATCGTCGGCGGGATATTCAGCGCCGAGGAGCCAGGCGATAGTAGCGAACTGCTCGGCGGTGATGAGCAGTTCCTCACACTCGCGGGTGCTCTGCACTATCCAGGCGCGGCTGGAGCCTACCTGGGGAAAGACCGCCACCAGTTCGTCGTCGTAGAGTTCGCCCTCTATTACTTCCGGCTTTTTGTCGCCGCTTTCCAGCGTCTGGAAGAACTCCCGGGGGGTGGCAATCTTCATCTCGACGTCCGGGTTTTTCCGGTTCCACTGCTTTACGGCGGGGATGATTTCGGGCTGCGGCGGCATGGAGCCGCTGCCGCAGGGCATGAGTATGTTGGGAGTGCAGGCGTATTTCTTAAGCTCGGCCAGCGATTGTTCCCACTGGTCGATGTTCAGCCCCGCCCGGTAACCCAGAGGGAACCAGTGTGACAGAATGGTGGTCCCATCCAACCCCTTCCACTGGAATTCGCTTTCCCTGATGTCGGGGCGGGCGCCCCGTCGGAAAGCCAGCCATTGGTAGCCCGCTTTCTTATAGATTTGGGGGAGCTGGGCGTTCATGCCGAAGCTATCGGCGGCCCAGGCCACGGGGACATCAACGCCGAGTTTCTCCTTACAGTAGCTCTTACCGAACAGGATATCCCTGAGCAGCACCTCGCCGTTGGGCAGCATGGTATCGGCCATAAGGTATTGGCCGTCGACTATCTCCAGTCTGCCTGCCTTTATCATCTTCTTGATGCCCTTGAAGAGGGAGGGGTT
>CAZRIU010000032.1:1841-10152 GCA_964600245.1 uncultured Dehalococcoidales bacterium | reverse complement strand
GTCAGGCTGGCGGCGGAAACTATTATCGACAGCATGAAATAATGCCGCAGTCATTTCACACTTCATCCCTCTTTTTGCTGCCGCGGAGACATAAGTGAGTGTTTCACTAGCCATCTTAATCTATTTTGCCTATGCGTTTATTATCGCCATGTACGCCGTGAAGGCGGTTAAGATTGCCCGAATGCCGGTGCACCTGAGGTGGGAACTATATCCCGTAGCCAGCGAAACGGAAAGCAAATACGGCAGTTCGTATTATGGGGACATAGAAAAATGGAGGAGCAACCGTCGCAAGACGGTACTAAAGGGCGTCCTTCATCTCCTAAAAGAGAACTTCTGGTTCGGGGAATACTTTCACCGCAATCGATGGTACTGGTTGGTGTTGTTGCCCTGGCACATCGGGTTTATCCTGATTATCACCTTTCACATACTCTGTTTCTTTGGGGCTCTGGTCATAGTGGCCAATATTCCAGTATCGGCTGAATCAACCTTCATCCTGGGAAGAACATTCTATTATCTGATTCTACTAGCGGGAGTCATCAGCTTTATTAGCGGTGCTTTTGGCAGTGTTGGCCTGTTCATCAAAAGACTGATTGACAAGGACCTAAGAGCCTTCGCCACACCTCAAAACTACTTTAACTACTTATTTACCCTAGCGGTCTTTCTAAGTGGTCTGTATGCCTGGTATTTTGTCGACCCTACCCTCGCTGGCTACCGGGAATTCTGGAAGGGGCTGATTACTCTGAGCCCGGTGCAAGTTGATTCTGCCACGGCCACCCATATCATACTCTTCGCCCTGTTTCTAATCTATCTGCCCTTCACTCGCTCCCTGCATTACGTCACCAAGTTCTTTGCCTTCCTGTGGGTGCAGTGGGACGACAAACCCAATTTGAGAGGCAGCAAGATGGAGAAAAATATCAAAAAATGGCTCAATAAACCAGTAAGCTGGTCAGCCCCCCACATTCCGTCGGGCAAGACCTGGGCTGAAATAGCGTCAGGAAAAACGAGCGATGACAAAGAACCTTAAACTAACCGATATCGCCAGGGACGGCAACGTCCCCCTCACCGAGATTAACCCCGGCGAGCTGACGCCGCTGCCGCCGCCCTACGATAAGATAGACGAGCAGCGTGAGTTCCGGCGGCTTACCAAGGAACAGAAGGAGAGGCTGGTCTGCAATCTCGACGGCGTCGTTTCCTACGCGGGGCTGCCCAAGCCCGTGACCAAAGCGGAGGAAAAGAAATACGTCGACCAGTTCGTCTCGGGCCTAAAAAAGCTCCTGAGCAAGGAGGACAACTGGACGTTCCTGCAGCCCCTCCTCCTCTCCATTGAGTACTGTGCCCGCTGTCAGACATGCAACGAGGCCTGCCCCATCTACCTGGGCAGCGGCCAGAACGAACTCTACCGCCCCACCTACCGCTCCGAAATATTCCGGCGCCTGGTCAACAAATACGCCAAGCCCGGCGGCAAGCTGAAAGCCAAACTCAATAGGGAGGATATAGAGCTAAACTGGGCTACCATTACCAGGCTCTACGAGCTCAGCTACCGCTGCAACCTCTGCCGGCGCTGTGCCCAGATATGTCCCCTGGGCGTGGATAATGCCCTTATCACCCGCGAACTGCGCAAGCTATTCAGCCAGGAGCTGGGCTGGGCGCCCAAGGAACTACACGAGAAGGGCACCATGCTCCAGCTCGATGTCGGCTCCCCTACCGGGCTCAAGCCTAACGTGGCTATGGACAATCTGGATTTTCTCGACGAGGAATTCGGCGAGGCGCTCGGTATCGAAATCAAGACGCCCTGGGACAAGAAAGGCGCTGACGTCCTGCTTATCCACAGCGCCGGCGACATCATCTCCTTCCCCGAAGGCCCCATTTCCTTCAGCGTTTTATGCAACGCCGCTGGCATCAACTGGACGCTCTCCTCGGAGATACCCGGCTACGACGGCGTCAACTACGGCGTCTTCTACGACGATATCCAGCTGGCTAAGGTGGCTATCCGCCACGCCCAGATTGCCCAAGAGTTAGGCGTCAAAAAGATAGTCATGGGCGAATGCGGCCATCAGCACAAGGCATTTATGACGGTAGCCGATCGGGTGCTTACCGGAGAGCTGAACATACCGCGGGAGAGCGTGATGACCTTCCTGGAGAACATTGTTTTCAGCGGCAAGATTAAGTTCGACCCCGCCAAGAACAACTTCCCCGTCACCCTCCACGACCCCTGCAATATTGTCAGAAACCTAGGCATAGTCGAGCCACAGCGCCGCATCCTGCGCTATCTCTGCCCCCAGTTCCGCGAGATGACCCCCCACGGCATAGACAACTACTGCTGCGGCGGGGGCGGGGGCTTGAGCGTGATGTCCGATGTCAACTTCACCGACTGGAAAGCGCACGTCGCCGGCAGGCTAAAACTAAAACAGCTCCTCGAAGCCTTCGCCGACCACGCCGGCCCCGAGGTCAAGAAATACCTCTGCGCCCCCTGTCTCAACTGCAAGCTCCAGTTCCGCGACATCTTTGATTACTACAAGGTCAAGGAAAGGTCGGGCATTATCTTCGGCGGCCTGGGGGAACTGGCGGTCAACGCCATGGTCGATGTCAAAAAGCCCTTCATCAAGTGGGACGAAGAGGAGGAATAGCCCCGTTTGCCCTCTGACCGTCCTATAGAGTATACTACATCAGATTCCACCACCGTGGAAGCACGCGATAGACGTTAAAAAATAACTTTTCCAAGAGAGGACAATTCCTATGGCACAAATGAAACTGGCTGGTGATAGCTACGAAGTAGATGAGAACGGATTTATGCAGGAAACCGACCGGTGGACGGAGGACGTCGCCCGCGCCTACGCGGCGCTGGAAGGCGTCAACGAACTCACCGACGAGCATTGGGAAGCCATCAACTACCTGAGGAACTATTATCTAGAAAACGGCATCTGCCCAATGATAAGAAGGCTTATTAAGGTAACCGGCTTCAACCTGAGCAAACTCTACGAGCTCTTCCCCAACGGACCGGCACAATCCGCCTGCAAGTGGGCCGGAGTGCCCAAACCAACCGGATGCGTGTAAACTCGAGCTTGTTGGCCTGAGCGATGAACCCATATATTTATCCTAAAGCTGATGTACAGCCCAACCTGCAACTCAAAAAAACGACCAGGCACTGGTCACACTACCTGGTTGATTTCCCCACCGCTCACCCCACCCCCTACGAGTTGAATAACACCGTACTGGGCGAATACTTCCAGCCGCATGACGCCGATAACGCCCCGCTGGTCGTCCTGCTGCACGGCATCGGCGACTTGAGCGTAACCCCCTGCCGAATGCTAGCTAAGGTCCTGGCCAAGAAAGGCATGAGCAGCTTTGTCCTCTACTCAGTGATGCACTCCAGCCGCATGCCTGCCGACGTCATGAAACGCTTCCCCCACCTCACCTCCCAGGAGTGGTTCGAAAGCCATGTGATTTCGGTGATCGACCTCTTCCAGGTGATTGACTGGGCGGAAAGGCAGCCTGAGATAAACGCCAAAAAGGTAGCCGCCGTCGGCATCAGCTTCGGGGCCTTCGTCTCGTCCATAGCCATGGGGCTGGACGAGCGCATCAAGGCGGCAGGGCTTATCGTCAGCGGGGGCAACAGCACCAAAATAGGCTGGGAAACCAGAGCCAGTGATTACAACAGGAAACGTACCCAGACCAGGGAGGCTTACCAGAAAACCCTGAAATCCTATATGAAATACCTGGCCGAGGCAGAAGAAAAAGGGCTGGAAAATGTTAAGCCCCCCGAAGAAAGCTTCTGGACAGACCCAATGACCTTCGCCCACCGCCTCCGCCAGCGCCCGGTGCTGATGATTAATGCCCACTGGGACCGGGCTATACCCAAAGAAGCCGCCCTTGACTTCTGGGAAGCGGCGGGCGAACCGCCCATATCCTGGCTACCCGCCACCCACCCCACCATCTGGCTTTGGTACCCCATCATCCGCGGTAAAATCGTCCGTTTCCTAAAGTCCACGTTTGATTTAAGATAAAAGCTATAAGGGAAGAGAGCCTTTGCAGAGCTGGCAAGTCGCTGATCATTGACGCCGTTGAGCTCTTGCTAGCGGGCAAAGCCGAAAACTGGAAGAAGCCCCACCCCGACTGAGTTTGAGCGCCTCTTTACAAAAGCGGCGCTATATTGAGAATAGTCGATTTATATTGACAATACCAGTGAATCAAGGCTAGAATTACTCCGTGACACTTGTAACAGTTGAGGGGATAACTGATGACAAAGGGGCAAAAGCAGTAGCCTCTTTTTACTGGAAGCTAAACTAATGAAAAAGACGCGTATACTGGTAGTCGATGATGAGCTCAGCATACTGAAGTACCTTCGCATCAACCTTGAAGCCGAGGGCTACGAAGTGCTGATGGCAATGGACGGCGTCCAGGCCCTGCAGACGCTTGAAGCCGAACAGCCCGACCTCGTCATCCTGGACATTATAATGCCCGAGATGGACGGCTTTGATGTCTGCCGGCGTCTGCGCGAGTGGTCGCAAATTCCGGTTATCATGCTCAGCGCCCTTGGTGATGAAAGTGACAAGGTGCAATGCCTCGACCTCGGTGCCGATGACTACATCACCAAACCCTTCGGCAAAGCCGAATTCATCGCCAGGGTCAAGGCGGTAATGCGCCGTGCCGAGGCCGCCAGCCCCACCCCCACTCCCCCCTCCATTAAAAGCGGTGACCTCGAAATCAATTTCAGCAAGCGAAAGGTAACCGTCAAGGGCAAAGAGGTCGCGCTGACCTCAACTGAATACGCCCTCCTCCAGGAACTTGCCCTCAATGCAGGCAAGGTGCTCACCTATACCCACCTCCTGCAAAAGGTCTGGGGGGCTGATTACGCCGACGAAAGGGAGTATCTGCACGTCTTCGTCAGCCGTCTGCGGGCCAAGCTCGAAGCCGACCCCAAAAAACCGCGCTACATCACCACTGTATCCGGGGTCGGCTATCGCTTTGAAGAAATGGCATAAGCCAGGCTTCCAACTGTAACTAAGCTAGCAAGCCGCTTATGCCACTGAAATTACGCTAATACTCTTAAATAACGCTATCTTCACAAAAGCGCTTTACGGACCACCGCCATCAGCTCTCTGGGGCCAAAAGGTTTCATTACCGACAGTCGTTCGGCTTTCTTCAGAAAATCCCGAACGTAATTATTCATGGTATCACCGGTGATAAAAACCAACCTCTCGGCGATAGGGTTTTTGGTCGCTTTCCAGTGCTCGTAGAGCTCGATGCCAGTCATTCCCGGTAGCCTGACGTCGGATATGCAAAGAGCGTAATCCTTTTCCTCAGCGAGCTTTTTAGCGTCCAGTCCGTTATTAACCACATCGACATCAAAACCGTTCGCGGTAAGCACCCGCTTACATAAAAGCCCGATGGTCGGCTCATCTTCGATCACCAGTATCCTCTTTTTGCCACCTTCTGACTCCGTCACTGACCTTCTCCTTCAAATAACAATACGGCAACTATTCTCACTCCGTCTCAATACTGTACAAGAATGCTATCACATGATAGTTAATAGAGCCTAAAAACAGGGAGAAAATTATAAAGATTTTCTAAACATAGGCATAGCCGCCCAAGAAGGCTCTCATTCAGAGTTGGAAAGAGGCGAAAATTTCGGTCAGACTATAGCGTTTATATCAAGCAGCTCCCGCCCTATCAGCAGCTTATGCATCTCGGTGGTGCCGCCGAGGATGGTGCTCAAGACCGAATCACGATAGTGATGCTCCACCGGAAAGTCATCGGTACACCCGTAAGCCCCGTGCAGCCGCACCGCCTCGCTTGATACCCGCACCGCCAGCTCACTGGCCAGCCACTTGGCCGCTGAAAGCTCCTTGCCGTGCGGCTTTCCCTGGCTCTTAAGCTCGGCGGCATAATAGACCTGCCAGCGGACAGCCTCGGTTTCGGCCTGCATTCGGGCTATCGTCTCCTGAACCAGCTGGAAGCTGGCAATGGGCTTACCGAACTGGTGCCTCTCCTTGGCGTATTTGATAGAGGCGTCGAGACAGCTTTGGGCCATACCCACACCCCCCGCGGCAATGAACAGCCGCGCCGTGTCGATACCCACCAGGCTGTTCTGCAGCCCCCGCCCCACCTCCCCAATAAGGTTTTCCTTGGGCACGCGGCAGTCGACGAAACCGAGGTTGGCGATGTCGCCCGCCTTGTCCCCCACCATCTCAACATCGTGGCTGGAAAAGCCCTTCGTATCCTTGTCCACAGCGACCAGCGCCATCCCCTTGGCGCCCTTGCTCCTGTCCGTCTGGACTAAGACGAAGACGACGTCGGCGATACCACCGTGGCTGATGAAATTCTTGCCCCCGTTAATTACCCACTCGTCGCCGTCGAGCACGGCCGAAGTCTCGATGGCAGTGGCATCACTACCAGCGTTGGGCTCGACAGCAGCTACAGCTATCATCATCTCGCCCCGGCATGTTGGAGGTAAATAGTTCTGTTTCTGCTCTTCGTTAGCCACATTCATAATAATAGTACCGGCAAGTACAGAGTGACCCACAGAAATCAACGTCTGCGTCCAGCTTGCCTGGCTAAGTTGTTCCCAGATGATAGCTGAGGTAGTATAGTCAAGACCCAGTCCACCATACTCCTGAGGTATATGGGCTCCTATTAACCCGAGGGAAGCCAACTTCTTAATGACATCGTAGTTTACTTTATGTTGTCGCTCATAATCCTTGAGTGTGGGTAGCATTTCCTGCTTGGCAAACTTCCGTACCATGTCCCGGAACATTGTCTGTTCCTCGGTTAGCTCAAAGTTCATTTTACACCTCCACGCGCTTCTGGGCTTTTAGAGGGGCATGTTCCCATGCCGCTTGGGGTAAGGCTCTATCTTCTTATCTTTTATAAGCTGTAGCGAGCGGGTCAGGCAGCGCCTCGTCTCCCTAGGTTCGATAATATCCTGGACATAGGTTACCTGGGAGGCCAGAGCCAGGCTGTCGGCATAGAGCTCGTTATACTCCTTGACCTTTTGAGCACGAAACTCCTGCGGCTTCTCCGCCTGCTTGATATCCTCGGCATAGAATAGCTCCACCGCCTGCTCCGCCCCCATGGCGCCGACCTCAGCCGTAGGCCAGGCAAAGACAAGGTCGGTGCCGAAGCCAGGCAGTATGCCCATACCCAGGGCGGCGCCACCGTAGACCTTGCGCATGAGTACGGCCAGCTTGGGCACGGTGGACTCGGACAGCGCGTAGAGCACCTTGGCGCCGTGGTGAATGATACCGTCATGCTCCTGGGCTTTACCAGGCAGGTAGCCGGGCGTATCCACCAGCAGGACGATAGGGATATTGAAGGCGTCGCAAAACCTGATGAAGCGGGCCTGCTTGCGAGAGCTGTCCACCGTCATACAGCCGGCGCGCACCATAGGCTGGTTGGCGATAACGCCCACGGTATTACCCTCCATTCGGGCAAAGCCGACGATTATCTCGCTGGCAAACTCCTCTTTAATTTCGAGGAAGTCGCCGTTATCCACGATTTCCTTAATGACCTGGTGCATGTCGTAGCCCTGGGTCGGCTCGGCGGGCACGATCTCGCCCAAAGCATCGGTGAACCTCTCCGGGTCGTCGCCGCTGTCTATTTTCGAGGGGCATTCCCGCCAGTTCGAGGGTAAAAAGGCTAGCAAACGCCTTATCCCCTGCATACACTCTTTTTCGTTCTTAACCCTGAAGTCGGCAACACCGGTGAGCTGGCAGTGAACCTTAGCCCCACCCAGCTCTTCGAGGCTGACGTCCTCTCCCATCACCGACTTGATAACCCTGGGCCCCGTGATGCACATATGCGACAGCCCCTCCACCATAAAGATGAAGTCGGTTAGCGCTGGGGAATAGACCGAGCCGCCCGTGCAGTTGCCCAGAATAGCCGAAATCTGGGGTATCGCCCCGGAGCAGCGGCTGTTGATAAAGAAGACCACCCCGGCATGCTTCTCATCGCTCACCCGGTAGGGGTCGTCGCTGCCCGCCTTTTCCGGCCTCACCACCCTGGCCCCCGGCGAATCGTTTAAGCCGATAAGGGGCACGCCCATATCCAGCGCCATCTCGTGTATTTTATAGAGCTTCCGCCCGTGGATATATCCTTGTGAGCCGCCGAACACGGTAGCGTCATGGGAAAAGATGCAGACCCTCCGCCCGTCTATGGTGCCGTGACCGGTGACCACGCCATCCCCGGGTGCGCCGAGCCGGTATTTCACCAGCATGCCGAACTCGTTAAAGCTGCCCGGGTCAAGGAGCAGGTCAATGCGCTCCCGCGCCGTTAGCTTGCCCTTCTCGTGCTCCCGGGCGATTTTTTCCTGGCC
>CAZRIU010000032.1:0-1741 GCA_964600245.1 uncultured Dehalococcoidales bacterium | reverse complement strand
CGGTAGTGCTCGGGTGGGTTGGCTTTTTTCAGCCCCTCGTAGGTCGCCTTGGCTAAAGTAATCACCTCGCCCTTGCGGTGCAACCTGACCAATTTCTTGGCTTCCAGTGATAAAAGCGCCTTGTCCAATTCAGCGTCCCCGACATCAAAGAACTCTTTTAGTTCTTCAAGGCTCATATAGAGGCCAGGGTTAACCCGATAGTCTTCGGCGAGGACAGCGAGCAGGCTGTCTTCACCGATTTTTGAGAGTTTCTTGGGCTTATCAGCGCTGGTTATGGGCACCCCCAGCTTGCTGTGGCGGACGCGGCGCGGCATCTTAAAGTCGTCGGCCATCGCCTTCAACCCCATGCGGTAGATGGTAAGCTTAACGGCCTCGTTGGTTCCCCCCGCTATCTGCGCCACTTTGGATTCGTTTAAGATTCTTTGCAGCGGGTAGAACTTGGTGGTGCCGTCGCCACCCATGACCTGTATAGCCTCGACCCCCACCTCCACGGCCACATCGGTGTTATATACCTTGCAGATGGAGCAGTCCACGGCGGCGTCCAGTCCCTTGTCCAGGCGCTGGGCGGCGTAGTAGGTCGATAGCCTGGCCAGCTTTAGTTTAGCCATCATGTCGGCGACCTTGAACTGGTTGGTGGGGATATCAATGGTGGGTTTCCCAAACTGGATGCGCCGCTGCCCGTAGGATATGACCGCCCTCAGCGTCTCCCGCATCGTACCGAGCACCTGCGCCGAGATCAGCGCCCGCTCGTAGTTAAGGGCCAAGACCATCACCCGCCACCCCTCCCCTTCTTCCCCGATGCGGTTGGCCAGCGGCACGGGCACATCGACCAGGCTCAAATAGCCGTTGGGCACGTTGTCGAAGCCCATCACCTCGTTAATCTTCTCGATAGTGAAGCCGGGCATTCCCCGCTCGACGATGAAACCGGTAAGGTGGCGGTGGCGGCTAATATCCTCGGGGTCGTCGCTGGTGCGGGCGTAGAGCATGTATCTGCCCGCCGCACCGGTGCCGGTGACGAAGCGCTTCTTGCCGTTGATGATGTATTTATCGCCCTGGCGTTTGGCGGAGGTCTCGATGCTGGCCACGTCGGTGCCCACAAAAGGCTCGGTCATAGCCACCGCCCCCAGCTCCCCCTTCGCCATGCGGGGCAGGAACCTCTTCTTCTGCTCCTCAGTGCCGAAGTCTATCACCTGGTGCCAACCCCCCAGCATGGCAGCGCCGAATATCCAGCCCACGCCGGGCATGCGGCTGATCTCCTCGATGACGATGCAGGCTCCAGTAGCACCCAGCCCCATCCCACCGTACTCTTTGGGGACGCCAGCGCCGAAATACCCTTCATCGGCTATGTCTTCTATGATGTCCCTGGGGAACTCCCGTTCCCAGAATGCTTCCTCGGCGCGGGGCATAATTTTATCGACGAACTTGCCAACATCGCCCGCTAGATTTTTTTGCTCGTCGCTCCACCAGGTGAACGCTTCCATATCGGCCCCCTAAAGTTTGCTATCAAGATGATAGCGTAAGACGCCCTGATTATCAATGGTATCTCCCGACTTTGGCAAGACTCGGTGAAAGTATTACTTCAGTCGGCAACGCGGTACAGGACTTGCATCCTCGGTGGGGCTAGGGGGTGAAGGTGGCAGAGGACAAGTCCGGGAGGTGCTGAGTGGTGGGCGGTACAGGACTTGGACCTGTGACCTCTTGCGTGTGAAGCAGCTTTGTAAAAAAGCGGAGAGCGCTTGCC
>CAZRIU010000031.1:8946-10267 GCA_964600245.1 uncultured Dehalococcoidales bacterium | reverse complement strand
CTGGTGGGAGCGATGAACCCCTGCCCCTGCGGCTACTACGGCGACCCCTTCAAGCAGTGCAGTTGCTCACCGAGCCTGGTCGCCCGCTACCAGAAGCGAATGAGCGGGCCCTTTATCGACCGCGTTGACATCTTTATCGAAGTGCCCCATATTGACTACGAAAAGCTGGCTGACGACAGGCTGGGGGAAGAATCGGGGAAGATCCAGGCCAGGGTCGAAGCAGCGCGCCTAACCCAGCGCCAGCGCTTTAAGGGGACGAGTTTGGCCTGTAACGCCGAGATGACGCCCACCGAGGTCAGGGAATACTGTCAAACCGAGGAATCGGCCCAGGGCCTGCTCAAGGCAGCCATGAAGCAGCTTTACCTATCCGCCCGCGCCTTCCACCGCATACTCAAGATTGGCCGTACCCTCGCTGATCTGGAAAACACCGATATTATCAAGGCCCATCATATTGCCGAGGCTATTCAGTATCGGCCCAGGAGCCTGGTGTAGCCAGCGCCTTCGCCTCATAACCGAGGTTTCTGCTTCCACCCCGTTTCCTTGACGAAGCAAAAAGCCACCAGCGCCAGCAGCCCGAAAGCCGCCCAGAGGAAGAAGGGATAGGGGGAGGCGGGGTTGGCGGGGTCGGCCAGGCTGTTGCCCAGGGCGGGAGAAATAATGGGCCCTACGTTCATAAGGGTCTGCGTCAACCCCATAGCGGTGCCGGCATAGACTACCCCCACCCCCTCGGTTTCGGTGCTTATAGTCAGGGCAACGGCCATAAAGCCGTCACGGCTAACGCCCATTATTATCATTATTACCCAGACCGCGGCGCTGCCCACCAGGGGCAGCAGGGTGATGCCGACAATGGTAATTATTAATACCGGGAAAAGCACGGCCTTCCTCAAGCCAATCCTGGCCGACAGTAAGGCCAGCGGTATAGCCCCCAGCGTACTGAGAGCATTAAAGGCAGCCAGAGAGCCGTCGGCGCTGGCTACCGTCCAGCCGATATCGCGCAGGTAGGTGGGCAGGTAACCAACCATTCCCTGAACACAGGCACCATAGCCCAGAAGGGTCAAACCGAGCAACCAGATAGATTTAATCGGAAAAATGCGCGCCACCGACTGGCGCAGCGGCACTCCGGTCGGCTCCGCCCCCAGGTGTGCCTGGGAACGCTCCTTCACGGTGAGCAGCCAGAGCAGGCCGATTAAGACCGATATGCCGCCGTACAAGAATAATACGTTCTCCCAGCCGCCGAGCAATGGTGACATTACGGTGGCGCTGATCAGGGCGCCTACGGTAAAGCCAAGTCCAAAGCCCGCCGATACCACGCCGTTGGCGA
>CAZRIU010000031.1:0-8846 GCA_964600245.1 uncultured Dehalococcoidales bacterium | reverse complement strand
GACATGCAAATCTGTTGCATAGCAATAGTAAAGGTGCAGGCCAGTGCCGCCAGGGTGAGCACATACAGACGGTAACCTTTTCCGCCGCCTTGACTATTAACTACATTCACCATTAGAAACACCCGCTAACATAGGGTACCTCCCGTATGTCTTGGTAAATGGCTCTGATACTGGAGAATCGTGGCAACGCGGGCTCTCTAGCCCCAGAGCCAGAAGGCGCTCCCCATTGCCATCAGCAGCACGCCGACAACAAGGGATATCCAGCCGCCTATTTTAAGCGCCCCCACCCGGGGGCGCTCCGGCCATCGCTCCAGGAACTCCCTGGCGTCAGGGCGCTGGGCTAGGGAGTCATAGTAATGACGTTCCTCTCCCCGGCCCAAGAAAATCAAGATGATGCCCACGATGGCAAAAAAGCCACCTATACCGATAGGTATTAAATATTCGCCAGAAGTCACCGAAAAACTCCCGCTTTATTTTACTTCAACAGTAGCGCCGGCCGCCTCCAGTTTCTGCTTCATGGTGGCGGCTTCGTCCTTGGTAACTCCCTCTTTCACCGTCTGCGGGGCGCTCTCGACGAAGTCCTTGGCTTCCTTCAGCCCCAGTGTAGTCATCTCTCTGACGGCACGGATAACGTTAATCTTGTTCTCCCCTACCTCCTTGAGGACGACGCTGAACTCTGTTTGCTCCTCAGTCGCCGCTGGAGCCGCGGCGGCGGCCGCTGCCCCACCCGCGGCTGGTGCCGCTACCGCCACCGAAGCGCTAACGCCGAACTCGTCCTCAAGAGCACCCACCAGCTCCGAAAGCTCAAGCACGGTCATCTTCTTGATAGTTGTCATGATGTCCTCGACGCCCTTGGATAGCTTCTTGGGCGCCTTCTTGGCCTCGGGCTTAGGCTCCGGCTTGGGTTCAGGCTTCGGTTCAGGTTTGGGCTCCGGTTTAGCTTCAGGCTCTTTCACTTCAGCCTTGGCCTCTGGCTCTGGCTTAGCTTCGGGCTTGACCTCCTCTTTGACTTCGGGTTCCTTAGCCTCAGGTTCTTTCGCTTCAGCCTTGGCCTCTGGCTCTGGCTTAGCTTCGGGCTTGACCTCCTCTTTGACTTCGGGTTCCTTAGCCTCAGGTTCTTTCGCTTCAGCTTTGGCTTCGGGTTCCTTAGCCTCAGGTTCTTTCGCTTCAGCTTTGGCTTCAGGTTCCTTGACCTCAGGCTCCTTAGCCTCAGCTTCAGGTTCCTTTACCTCAGCTTCGGGCTTCTCCTCTTTCTTGCCCTTGGCTTCTTGTGTCATCTTATTCTCCCTCCAATTGTTTAATCCTTGACTGCAGCACCCCCACCAGTCCCGTCATAGGGGCGCTAAGACGGCTGACCAAAGCCGAAATGGGGCTCTGTATTCCACCCACGACCCTGGCCAGCAAAATCTCCCTTGATGGTAATTTAGACAGGGTTTCAACTTCCTCCGAGCTGAGCATCCTGTCGGGCAAAAAGCCGCCCTTGAGCGTCATCTCTACCTTGGAATCTTCAAGATAGGCGGCTAAGGCTTTGGCCGGCTCGGTTATATCGCCGTAGCCAAAAGCAATCGCCACCGGTCCCTCGAAGAAGCGCACCAGCTCATCCTTGCCCGCTCTCTCGGCGGCAAAGCGCGCCAGCGTATTCTTCACCACCCTGTACTCAACGTTGGCTTCTCTCAATTTGCGGCGCAGCTCGGTCATCTCAGCCGCCGTCAGCCCGCGATAGTCGGTCAGAACAGCAACGCTGCATCGGGAAAAAACCTCCTGCAGGCTGTCGATAAGCTGCGCCTTCTTTTCCCTAGTGGCCACTATTCATCACCCCCTATAAAAACTAAGTCCTTGCGCCGGCCGCACAAGGACTTATATATAATCCTTGAATATCCTCGGCAGGCATTTCATTTGAGCCCCCTGGGGGGCACCCGCTGTCTCAGGAAACGTTTTATTCGATTTTGGCTATTATACTACTTTACCGGTTCAAAAGCAAAGAACATTCGGGGCGATTCCTCCATTACCCCGCCCCGCTTCTCCACAATCATCGGCGGCACCTCGAAGGCAACAAACCTGACGGTGGCGCCTTCTTTAAGCTCTCCCTCTTGGCAGTTGATGACGCGGGAGATAATCTTGCGTCCATCGCCCAGGTCGACCAGGGCATGAATCAGGGGCGCCTGGAAGCCAAGGGGAACGCCGGCTACCTCTTCGGTGAAGCGCAACACCTTACCCTGCGTGGGCAGGTCCACCCACTCCAGGTCGTCGGAGTTACACTTGGGGCAAACGACCCGCGGCGGGAAAGGCGTAGTACCGCACTTCTCACACTTGGTGGTGGTAAAGCGGTTTTCCCTCAGGTTCTCGTAAAACTGATGAATCCGGTTGAACTCCTTGGACATCAAGGGATAGAGGTCCAGGGTCGACGGGTATAAACCATCTAAAATCGGTACTCCAGGTACTGGCATAACTTCCCCCTTACAGTGTTAATTCTTAAGGCTCTCTTCCGTAGATAAGTATGGTATGCTCGACGTTAAGGCCGCTTAGGTTATGGGTCAGCCCTATCTTGGCGCCTTCTACCTGTCTTATCGCCCTTCCCTGCAGCTGAAAGAGAATCTCCTGCGCCTGGCGAATGCCAGTGCCGCCGAAGGGATGACCGCAGGAGAGCAGCCCGCCGTCGGTATTTACCGGAATCTTGCCGCCGAAATCGTTCTGTCCCGACTCGACAAAGGGTCCCCCCTCCCCCTTCTTGCAGAAGCCCAGGTCCTCCATCTCGATAATCTCGGAGATGGTGAAACAGTCGTGGGTCTGGGCGACATCGATGTCATCAGGTTTAACCCGCGCCTTCTCGTAGGCAACCTTGGCCGCCGTCCTCAGGTGGACCCAGTCGGCCAGCGTTTCACCAGGCCAGTTCATCGACATGCTGTGCAGGCTCGCCTGGGCCGTACCCCTGATGTAGACCAGGGGACGGTCGGAAAGCTCCTTGGCCTTATCTTCGTGAGTCAATATCACCGCGGCACAGCCGTCGGTAATAGGTGTGCAATCGAAGAGACTAAGCGGCGGCACAATCGCCCGGGCGGCCATCACCTCTTCCAGTGAAACCTCCTTCTGGAAGTGCCCCTTGGGGTTGGTGGAACCGTTACGGCGATTCTTAACCGAAACCGCCGAAAGCTGCTCCTTGGTCGTGCCGTAGCGCTTCATGTGCTCCTGGGCGGTCAAGCTGAAGAAAGGAGGTGGCAAACCTATGCCCTGGGCGCCGTCCCAATCATGGTCGATAGAAGCCAGCTCGCTGTAATAGGTCTCCCACCGCTGCGGCGTATAGAGCTTCTCGCCGCCGGCAACCATGACCACATCAGCCATACCGGACCTTATCAGTCCCGTGGCCAGGATAATCCCCGAACTACCGCCAGCGCAAAGCGTATCCACCCTGGTGCACATGCTGGTCGGCTTAAGGCCGATGCGCTCGGCTATTACCGGGGCGATATTAACCTGAAAGGAAGTCCGGCCGCAGTAAGAAGAGGCAAACAACAGACCGTCTATATCCTCTTTCTTGAGGGCCGGAATATCGTCATAACACGCCTGCGCCCCTTCCTGAGCCATATCGATGATACTGGCATCCCGCACTCCCCACCGACTCATACCACCCGCGATAATACAAACCTTTCTATCCGCCATGTCTGACCTCCTAATCCTGTTTAGCCTTTTTTGAATTGGTAACTGATTCGGCCGTCAGGCCGCTTTAAGGGAACAACCACCAGGCTCATGCCCGCCTTGATATCCTCGGGAGCGATATCCTTGCTCAGGCGGGCCATAATCTGTAAGCCCCCCTCGAACTCGCCCAACGCCAATGTGTAAGGGGCGTCGTCCTCAAAGCCCGACGGCCCGTAATTGACTATGGTATAGGTAGCCAGCTTACCCTTGCCCTTAACCTCGAACCACTCCACATCCCCCGAAAGGCAGCTGGGGCAATCGGCCTTGGGCGGGAAATAGCTCACCCCGCACTTGGGGCAGCGGGTGGCCATCACCTTACCCTGTTCCAGGTAGGTGATAAAATCTGCCGCCTTGGCTTCCGTGGTAAAACTGACCGTGCCGAAGTTCTCAAAGCCCATTCCTACCTCCTGAGAATGGTTACATTGCCGTATTGTCCGATGCCACCGATATTATGCACCAGCCCTATTTCGGCTCCCTTTACCTGGGCCTCAGTAGCCTCGCCCCGGAGCTGTCGAACAATTGTTCTGAGCTGTGAGCCGCCGGTGGCGCCTATAGGATGACCCTTGGAGAGCAAGCCGCCGTCAACATTGACCGGTATCTTGCCGTCGACGTAGGTTTCTTTATCTTCAATTAAGCCTACACCCTCCCCGGGCTTGGCGAAGCCCAGGTCTTCGTAAGCCAAAATCTCCGAGATGGTAAAGCAATCGTGGACCTCAGCGACATCGATATCCTGCGGCTTTACGCCGGCCATCTTATACGCCTGCTTGGCGGCTTCCTGGGCGCACTGCAGGCCGGTAAGCTGCTTGCGGCCCGCCATGGTCATGGTATCGGTAGCCGCCCCCAGCCCCACCACCCAGATCGGCTTTTGGCTGATGCCCTTAGCCACATCGCCTCGGGCGACAATAACGCAGGAAGCGCCGTCGGCGTTGGCGCAGCAATCGAACTTTTTGAGCGGGCTAGTTATCATGTCGGAACTCATGATATCCTCCAGGCTAAGCTCCTTGCGGTAGTTCGCCTTGGGGTTGGTCGCCCCGTAGTGCGAGTTCTTGACCCGCACCTTGGCCAGGTGCTCCTCGGTGGTGCCGTACCTATCCATGTGAGCGCGGGCGTACATGGCGTAACCCGCGGGCATGGTCAGCCCGAAGGGCGATTCCCATATGATATCCGCCCCCCGCCCCATCCTCTCGGCAGCGTCGCGGGAGGAAAGCTCGGACATCTTCTGAAAGCCGATTACGGCCACCATTTTATGCAGACCCGCTTTAACCAGTGACCAGGCGATGCGCAAGCCCGTGCTGCTCGAGGAACAGACCGTCTCCACGTAGAAGCTCGGCTTGGGGGTTAACTCCAGGTATTCCGAAATCAAACCAGCTGGTGAGCGCTGCTTATCATACTCTGGCGCAGAACAGATTATGGAAGCGTCGATATCACCGGTGGTGATATCCAGCCCCTCCAGCGCCTCCCTAAAAGCATCAAAAGCCAGCTCCCGGATAGATACGCCGCAGTTACGGCTAAAAGCAGTCTGGCCAGCACCGACAATAGCAACGTCCGCCATCAGATATCCCCTTTCACTCTGTATTATTAACTACTAACTGGAAGTTAAAGCCAGGGCGGGTTTAAGGTCGAGCCTTATCCCCGGCCCCATGGTAGTGGTTAAAGAAGCGGTCTTGACATACTGTCCCTTGGCCCCGCTGGGCTTGGCCTTCATCACCGCCTCAATCAACGCCGTCAGGTTAGCCAGTAACTTCTCTTCCTCAAAGCTGACCTTGCCCAGGACGACATGAATAATAGCCTGGCGGTCAAGCTTAAACTCCACCCGCCCCTTGCGGGCTTCCTCGATGGCACGGGGAATATCCTCCGCCGCCACCACCGTCCCTGACTTGGGGTTGGGCATGAGCCCCTTCCTCCCCAGGATTTTACCCAGCTTGCCGACCTTACCCATCATATCGGGGGTAGCGATAGCGGTATCGAATTCCAGCCAGCCGTCCTCGATCTTCTTGACCATATCGTCGCCGCCGACGGCGTCGGCGCCAGCGGCCTCGGCGGCCCGGGCGGTTTCACCCTGGGCAAACACCAGCACGCGCACCTGTTTGCCCAGACCATAGGGCAGGAGAGCCACGCCGCGCACCTGTTGGGTGGCATCGCGCGGGTCAACCCCCATGCGGAGATGAAGCTCGACCGTCTCGTCGAATTTACTAAAAGCCGCCTTCTTGACGATGCCGATAGCCTCTTCTGGGCTATAGGTCTTGTTCCTATCCACCATCTTCAGCGCCTCAGCGTACTTCTTACCGTGTTTGGTCACTTTACTCTACCTCGATACCCATACTGCGGGCGGTGCCCTCGATGATGCGCTCCGCCCCCTCAATAGTGGTAGCGTTTAAATCTTTGGCTTTAATCTCGGCTATCTCGCGAAGCTGGGATCGGGATATCTTGCCCACCTTCTCATGGCCAGCATCGCCGGAGGCTTTTTCCAACCCCAGCGCTTTCTTGAGCAAATCGGCAACCGGTGGCGTCTTGGTGATAAAGGCGAAAGAGCGGTCTTCGAAGACGGTTATCTCCACCGGAATAATAGCGCCCGCCTGGTTGGCAGTGCGTTCGTTATACTCTTTACAAAAGGCCATAATATTAAGCCCGTGCTGTCCCAGCGCCGGACCTACCGGCGGTGCCGGGTTCGCCTTACCCGCGGGAATCTGCAACTTAATTACGGCTTTAACCTTCTTAGCCACTTTATCTCCTAGAGCTTCTCCACCTGTAAGAAGTCAAGCTCAACCGGTGTCTCCCGACCGAAGAGGGAAAGGAGCACCTTGACCTTACCCTTATCGGTGCTTATCTCATCCACCACGCCGACAAAATCGATAAAAGGCCCGCTGGTCACCCTTACGCTCTGCCCCTTACGGAAGCCGACCTTAACCTTGGGGGCTTCGGCGGCCATCTGCTTTAATATCTGGTTGACCTCGTCCTCGAGCAGGGGCGTCGGCTTGGTGCCGCTGCCGACAAAACCGGTGACCCCCGGCGTATTACGTACAATGTTCCAGCTCTGGTCGCTCATATTCATCTGGACCAGGATGTAACCGGGCAATATCTTCTTATCCACGTTCCGCCGCTGCCCGTTCTTAACCTCTATCTCCACCTCGGTGGGTATGATTATATCGCCAATCTCTTCAGCGCTGTCCATAAACTTGATGCGCTGCTCAAGATTCTTCTTAACCCGTTCTTCATACCCAGAATAGGTATGAATCACAAACCACCCTTTTTGACCTTCCGCCACCTTATTTTGCTTCTCAGTCACCAATAACCCCTCATTCAAACAAATAGTTGGAATTGGAAAAGAGCCGGGCTCCTACCCGCCCAGAAAGAATCTATCCACGATTTGAGTAAAACCCCAGTCAAAGGCGCCCAGCAATATACCCATGGCCACGGTAACCACCAGCACCAGGAAGGTTAAGTAAGCCGCCTCTCGCTTGGAGAGCCAGACCACCTTCCTCAGCTCGGCGATAATCTCGCCGATTATCCGAAACCGGGAACGCTTGGTAGCAGTGCGATGAGTCATCAAACGGCCTCAAAAGCCTCCGTGCCGCCGCACTATTTTGTCTCCCTGTGCAGGGTATGGGTACGACAACGGGGGCAATACTTCTTAAGCTCTAAGCGCTGGGTGTCATTCCTCTTGTTCTTAGTGGAAGTATATGTCCTCTGGCTGCATTCGGTGCAAGCAAGATGGATAACAACTCTGGCTTCAGACTTCCTGGCCATGTCTATTCTATGATGCGGCTAAAGGTGCCGGCACCCACCGTTTTACCCCCCTCCCGGATAGCAAAACGCAAGCCCTTCTCCAGAGCCACCGGGTAGATAAGCTTAATCTTCATGTTTATATTATCACCGGGCATAACCATCTCCACCCCTTTGGGCAGCTCGATAGTGCCAGTAACATCGGTAGTCCTGATATAGAACTGGGGCTTATATCCGTTAAAGAAGGGGGTATGCCTGCCCCCTTCTTCCTTACTCAAAACATAGACCTCAGCCTCGGCATAGGTATGCGGCTTAATCGAACCGGGGGCGGATATGACCATGCCCCGCTCGATATCATCCCGCTCCACACCCCGAAGCAGAATACCAACGGCATCTCCAGGCTCAGCGTCGTCCAAAACCTTGTGGAACATCTCCAGGCTGGTAGCCACCGTCTTGCGCGGCTCATGGTGCAAGCCCACTATCTCAACCTCGTCACCGGCCTTAATCACACCCCGCTCCACCCTGCCCGTAGGCACGGTGCCGCGACCCTTGATGCTGAAGACATCCTCCACCGGCATCAAGAAGGGCTGGTCTTTAGGCCGTACCGGAGTGGGAATATAGTCGTCAATGATATCAAGCAACTTCCAGATAGGGCCGCACCACTGGCACTCCCGCTTACCGCAGCCGCACTCCAGAGCCTTGAGGGCGCTCACCCTTACTATCGGCAAATCGTCACCGGGGAACTTATACTTGGTCAGCAGCTCCCTGGTCTCCACCTCCACCAGCTCCTGCAGCTCTTCATCATCGAGGGCATCTATCTTGTTAAGGGCCACGACGATGTAAGGAACCTCCACCTGGCGAGCCAGCAGGACGTGCTCCCTAGTCTGGGGCATAGGTCCATCAGGAGCGCTCACCACCACGATAGCGCCGTCCATCTGGGCGGCCCCGGTGATCATGTTCTTGATAAAGTCGGCGTGCCCCGGGCAATCAATATGGGCATAATGGCGCTTCTCGGTCTCATACTCAATATGGGCAATGGCTATGGTCAAACCACGCGCCTTCTCCTCAGGAGCATTATCAATGGAGCCAAACTCGCGGAATTCGGTAGGACCCACCTTGGACAATACCATAGTCATCGCCGAAGTCAGTGTTGTCTTACCATGGTCAACATGACCGATGGTGCCCACATTGCAATGGGGCTTAGTCCGTTCAAATTTCTTCTTTGCCATTTTTAACCCCCTTTAATTAAAGCCCACAACCAGATTCGAACTGGTGACCCCGTTCTTACCAAGAACGTGCTCTACCGACTGAGCTATGTGGGCACCCAAAATATTATACCAGTTTTTATGGTATAACATCTAATCAATATTATATTCAAGTGGAGGGGGCAGGATTCGAACCTGCGTAGCCCTTAGGGCGGCAGATTTACAGTC
>CAZRIU010000030.1:0-10462 GCA_964600245.1 uncultured Dehalococcoidales bacterium | reverse complement strand
TTAGCTTCTTCAGCTTCCCACTTTTCTCTTTCCTTAGCTTCTTTAGCTTCGCGCTTGGCCAGCTCCCTGACTTCTTTAGCCTCCCGTTTCTCTCTCTCCTTGGCCTCCTTGGCCTCCCTAGCCTTCCTCCTAGCCAGCTCCCTGGCCTGCCGCTCTGCCATCCTCTTCTCCTCCATAGCCTGCTTCCTCGCCTTAGCCTCAGCCACCCTCTCCATCTCTTCAAGTCCAGGCGGGCTAACCCCCAGCAGGGGATAGTGGCACCACTGGCAAAAATCTCCCTCGCTCTTTCGCCCACAATTGGGGCATATTACAGTTTTAGCCACAGCTCACCCTAGAATCGACTGGCATCAACCTTCGCGGCCTTAGCCAGCGTTGATACCCCAGTATAAGAGACGATTAAAAACCTTGTCAATCTAGGACTTTTTTCCTATGACTATTCACTCCCCCAATTAACCCAATTGGGTGATTGCGGGACGAGGTATGATAAGATATAGTAGTTGATGTAAGGTTAAGGTAGTCTGAGAGAGGAGGAGAGGAAGGCAAACTGCGGGAGGAGGATAGATTATGGCTAATTCTAGAAGAATAGAACCTATGCTGACGACAAGCGACGTTGCTCGTCTGCTCAACGTACATATCAACACCGTGAGACGTTGGAGTAACCAGGGAACGCTAAAGACCTACCGCATCGGGGCTAGGGGTGACCGCCGGTTCCGGCGGGAGGATATTGCTAGCTTTCTCTCGCCAGAAGAGAGCGCAGCTGGAGGAAATGGGGAAGAACCCCTATCGAAAAACCTAGCTCCACAAACGGCGACAAGGTATTAGCCAATTACTAAACGTAAGCGTTAATTAAGGAGGTAAGCGAGTGGATAAGACCAGGGTAATGGTAATCGACGAGCAAGAGTTCTTTCGGGCTGGCGTACGGCAGTTGCTTTCTCAGCAAGCCGACCTAGAAGTAATCGAATACGACCCCTCTAAAGACCCATTCGAGTTAATCGAAACCAATCTCCCCGATGTCGCCCTGTTAGGCTCCGACCTGGCCACTCTCAGCGGGCTGGAACTGGGCCGGAAAATCACCCGGCTCTACCCCAACACCAAGGTAATAATGTTGAGCCCCAACCCCAATGACGAGGAGCTCTTCGAGATTATCAAAACCGCCGCCGTGGCCTGTCTCAATAAAAAGGCTTCCGCCGAAGAGCTGGTGAGCACAATACGCCGCGCCAAGAACGGCGAATACCCCATTAACGAAAGCCTGGCCCGGCCCACGGTTGCCAAGCAGGTGCTAAAACAATTCCAGGATATAGCCTCAATAGGCAAGGCTATGGAAACTGTAGCCGCCCCTCTCACCAAAAGGGAGGCACAGATTCTGAACTACATTGCCCAGGGCAACTCCAACAAGCAAATCGCCTATATACTCGACATCAGTGAGCAGACCATTAAGAACCACGTCAGCTCCATCCTGCGCAAACTAAACGCCAACGATAGAGCTCACGCGGTTGCCCTGGCCATGCGCAACGGCTGGCTCCTTGCCGAGGACAAGTCGTAGCCGCTCCAGTCGTTCCTGTAGTCAAGGGGGAACAAAATGCGCCAATCAACTATCAGCCCAACACTAAAGTCCCAGCTCAAAGCGTTTCTGGAAAAGCAGGGATACAAATTAAGCGAAGAAGCTAAACTCCCGGGAAAATCGGGGGTAAAGCATACCTTCGATATACTGGCTTATACCGAAATCGACGGGGTTAAGCGCTCCCTTGGCATAGACTTTATGAACGGCGAAAAGGAGATAAGCCAGGAACAGGTCGTCGTCTTTGATAGCAAAGCCTACGAAACCGGTATCGACGACAAGGTCATCGTGGTATCGCCGGGAATCAGCCCCAAAGCGCAAAAATTCGCCCGGCAGCAAGGGATAAAGGTCATCGACGGTGCCCAAAAAGACTCCTTCAAGACCGTGCTGGATAAAGAAGAGCCCAAGGCCACCCAAGCCAAGTCCGATAAACAACAATTAAGCCAATCCATTCAACCCGAAGCCTTGCAGTTAATTCCCGAGGTGATGGCGAGAAGGTACAATGCCATACCCGTGTCCATATCGGGCAACACGCTGGAAGTAGCCATGGCGGACCCCACCGACATCTTTGCCCTCGAAGCCTTCTCTGCCCTGTGCAAAATGAGGATTAAACCCGTAGCCGCCGACGCCCAGGAAATCAGGGAAGCCATCGACTTCAACTACAAAGGCTACGGCGAGATTGAAAAACAGATTTCCCGCGTCACCATCCCCAGTGATGTCACCGAGGAAAAGCTGGCTATTACCGCCGATACCGACGCCCCCCTGGCGCAAGCCCTAAACCTTATCGTCGAAGAAGCGGTCAAAGCCCGCGCCTCCGATATCCACATCGAGCCTGAAGAAGATAGATTAAGGGTGCGCTACCGCATTGACGGCACCCTTCAAGATATGATGTCCCTACCGCTTAACATACATCTAGCCATCGTTTCCCGAATCAAAATCCTTTCCGAACTTAATATTGCCGACCGCCACCGTCCCCAGGATGGACAGTTCACCGCTAATGCCAAAGAGCGGGAGATAGACATAAGGGTAGCCACCGCCCCCACCGTTCACGGTGAGATGGCCGAGCTGCGACTCCTCGACAAATCGGTGGCTACGCTGGGACTATCCGAGCTCGGCATGCTACCCGACAGCCTGGAAAGGTACGAGAATATGCTCAAGGTTCCCTACGGCATGATTATAACCAGCGGCCCCACTGGCGCTGGTAAAACCACCACCATGTATGCT
This sequence comes from uncultured Dehalococcoidales bacterium, assembly GCA_964600245.1. GTDB lineage: Bacteria > Chloroflexota > Dehalococcoidia > Dehalococcoidales > BS750m-G39 > E44-bin88. The sequence continues at coordinate 7,680 of CAZRIU010000030.1, read as the reverse complement.
TCAATCAACTCACTCGACTGCCTGGAAAGGAACATTATTACTATCGAAGACCCCGCGGAATACCGCTTTAAGGATATCAACCAGATTCAGGTCAATCCCCAAGCCGGCATTACCTTTGCCACTGGCTTGAGGAGCATACTACGCCTCGACCCTGATGTAATCATGGTCGGCGAGATACGCGATGCCGAAACCGCCAACATAGCCGTCCAGGCCGCCCTAACCGGCCACCTCATGCTATCCTCACTCCATGCCAGCGACTCCACCGGTGTTCTCTCCCGGCTCACTGACCTGGGCATAGAACCCTTCCTGACGGCCTCCGCCGTTATCGGCGTCGTCGCCCAGCGGATGGTGCGCCGCATCTGCCCTGACTGCGCCCACAAAATCGAGGCTCCGGTGGTGGAACAGATAGCCTACGAAAAAGAAACCGGCGAGAAAAAGACCGAATTCCTCTACGGCACCGGCTGCAAGTCATGTGCCTATACCGGTTATCGGGGCCGAATCGGCATCTTTGAGATTCTCACCATGAGCGATGACATAAGAACGATGATCGTCAGAAACGCCAGCAGCACCGAGATTCGGGCACAGGCGCTCAAAGAAGGCATGGTGACCATGATGAACGACGGCATGCGCAAAGTGAAGGAGGGCATCACCACTCCTTCTGAGGTGCTGCGCAACGCTTATTCTACAGGCTAGTGGGGAGATAAAAAAATGGATTTTCAATATGTAGCCTATACCGAAGACAGAAGGCTGATCAAAGGCAAACTCTCGGCTACCAGCGAAGAAGCGGCGCTAAACCTGCTCAGCTACGGCGGCTACCAGACCGTCAGCCTCAAGGAAATAGTCCCTTTCCTCAACCTGCAAAATATAGCCGCCCGCTTCACCCGGGTAAAGCCGAGAGAAATAATAATGTTCTCCCGCCAGCTAGCCCTGCTCCTTGAATCGGGCACCGATATCGTTACCTCCCTGGAACTCTTGCAAAGCCAGGTAACCAACCGCACCCTGAAGACGGTGCTTGGTGACGTTGCCTCCGACATCCGCGGGGGCAGCTCGCTATCGGCCGCCCTAAGCAAACACCCACGGGCATTCCCCGAACTATACGCCCGCACCCTGGCCGCGGGCGAACAGGCGGGCAACCTCGAGGTAGTGCTCCGACAGATGGCCGACTACATGGAGAGAAGCGCGACGACAGAGAAGAAGATTAAAAACGCCCTAACCTATCCTATCATCGTGGCCATTATCGCTTTTATCGTCGTCGCCATACTCGTCACCTTTGTCCTGCCCGCCTTCACTGACCTCTACCGCATCCTTGGCGCCGACCTGCCGGGAATAACGCAAATGATGCTCAGCTTATCGGATTGGCTTATTGACTACGGTGTCTTTCTCCTGCTGGGGGTAGTAGCCCTGGCCATCATCGGCTTCATATATATAAGAACGCCTGCCGGCAGATACCAGTTTGATAAGCTAATGCTTACCGCACCCGTCATCGGGCGGATTAACCTCTTAAGCCAGCTCGCCCGCTGTTGCCGCACCATATCCCTGCTCTTTAAGGTCGGCTTACCTCTACCCGATGTGATGTCGCAGGCTATCCACGGCACTAACAACAAGGTCGTTAGCAAAGCTCTAGCCGAGGTTCAGCAGGAGCTTATCAGAGGTGAAGGCTTATCCAAACCGATGGCTAAGAGAGAGGTATTCCTACCCCTCATGGTACAGATGACCAACGTCGGCGAAGAAACCGGCCACCTTGATACCACGCTAGCCACGGTAGCTCAGACCTATGAAGTCGAGGCTGACGACAGGACCAGCTCGGCAGTGGGGCTCATCCAGCCCGCCATAACCATTATCATAGGCCTAGTCATCGCCCTCATCGCCATATCGCTGGTCTCAGCCATGTATTCTATCTACGGGCAAGTGGGGGCTTAGATGATAAAGCGGCTAAAAAAGCAAAGAGGTTTCACCTTAATTGAGGTGATAATAGCCATGGCTCTCTTGGGCGTAATTGCCATCGCCTTTCTTGGCGCCCTGGCTTCGGCATCAAGCGCCATCATTATCGCTGATGAGCGAACCACTGCCGAAAGCCTGGCTAGAAGCCAGATGGAATATGTTAAAAACCGCGATTTCTCCGATAACCCATGGTCTTATGAAATTACTGATACGAGTCGCACAGTCCTAGATCTTGCTCCATCCTGGTGGGATGAAGATAATCCGCCACTGCTTTCCAGTAATTATGCAGGCTATGCCGTTGAGGTCATAGCCGAGGACTTTGATGCTGATAATGATGGAGTTCTAGAGGTGGGTTTAGTCGGGGATGACGACGAGTATATTCGCAAGATAACAGTGACGGTTGAGCATGTCACAAAACCGGAAGTAATCATATTAGAGGATTATAAGGTAATGCGATGATATTCCACAGGTTAGCTTTATTGAATAAAAACCAGAGGGGTTTTTCTCTGGTTGAGATGCTAATAGTTCTAGCTATTATCGGAGGTGTCATGGCGGCCGCTACTATGACCATCGTCCAAGTGATTAACGGTAGTTCCAGTACCTCTGATCATATGATCGCCGTCAGGCAGGTACAGAATGCTGGCTACTGGGTTAGCCGCGATGTTCAGATGGCGCAAAACGTGGTTCCAGCCCCGTACTCAGACGGGTTTCCGCTCACCTTAACCTGGACTGACCGGTATAGTAATGACCATCAGGTTGTTTATAGCTTAGAAGATATGCCTGGTGGACTTGCCAGCCTCCAGCGGCAGCATACTTGTGTTGCCCTCGGTCTGGATGTGACTAGTACTGTGGCCGAATTTATTGACCCGGATGGGACTAATTGTTACCTATATAGGTGCCTACTATGCGGCGAGGAGCTGGCTTCAATGGCTGAGCTTGAGGCCCACTTTGCCAGTGAGCACGTTGGGGAGGAACTCCAATATGAAAATGGGGCGCTTACTCTTACAATAACGGCCAAGGTGAGCAGTTTCCCACAGGAACAAAGTGAGACCAGAATATATAAGGTTACTCCTAGGCCCAACTCATAGTAGCCAGAATTTATAAAGGAGAGGGAAGATGAAGGGGGCACGGAACAAACTGAAAAGAGGCGAGAAGGGACAAGCACTAATTATAGTCGTAATCCTGTTAGCTATAGGTGGGCTTATCATCGCTCCCCTTCTGAGTTTCATGAGCGCTGGGCTTGTGGCTGGTCAAGTCTATGAGGTGGAGATGGAGGGGCTCTATGCCGCCGATGCCGGCATAGAAGATGCTTTTTGGAAACTACTAAATGGGGAGATTCCTCATGCTACACAGCCCTTTTGCAATTTGACAGATATAAACGGGATGGATGTAGAAGTAGTACAACTTGGAACGCCAGTTCCGGTTGGAGATGGGACACAATACACTCTCCAATCTACCGCTACGTTAGCGGGAGAAACTGAAGCTGTAATCGTAGCCCAAGTAATAGTGGAGGTAGGTACTGTGGGACAAGGTGGAGAGGGTGGTGAGTATAAAACAAACGAGGAAATGGCAGCCCTAAGTGTTCTTGATGAGTATACTATAATCTTTACCACTCAGAACAATTCTGAATTCTGGGGTCGAGAGGACGACAAGGAACAACCCGGGATATTAATCACACCATGTGACCTCGGGTCGCTGAATATTGCTGCCGGACTCGGCGCACTATGGCTTGATGGTGATGATGTAATGTCTCAGCCTCAATATAGTATTAACGGTGTCCACTACTATCATGATGAAGTTGACGGCTATGACTACCTTTTAATGACAATAAAGACCCAACAAGATGTTGGGACACCCCCAGAAGTGTTCGACAATAATGACATATTCAAACTTCATATAGACCCAGATGACCCGCTACAGTGGCAAACCGAGCTTTTGTACACTATAGATGCGGACTTAATCGGCGTCAGCGCCCGAGGAATAGGGGATGATGAGCCTGCTAATGATATCATTCTCTTTTGCATGTCTGATAATAGCGCCATTTTGGGCGGTATTGAGTTTCATAATGGTGATATAATCGAATACTACCCTAACACAGGCGTTTACGCCTTGAAAGTTGATACTGAGGTTATTTTGGGAGATATTCCGGAACAGCCTGTTCTGATATTTGATTGTCTGTCTGTACTGCCGAATCCGGAAGACCCGCGACTAATGCTTTCTTTTACCTCTGACGCTGGTGTGACGGGTAGCAATGGCCGAGTGATTCAAGCCGAGGACATTGCCATCTGGGATCCCGGTGAAGACGGAATACCCAACACTGAAGACGATACGATAAATCTTCATATAAGTATGACCGAAGAGACAATAGTCCCACGCACTGGAATGTTGCTAGTTGTATCTTGGGAGATTAGTTAACAGGGGGAATTTATGAAACTAAGCAAGACAGCCTTATGGATTCTGGGGATCGGCGTCTTCGTTATTGCCTCGGCGGTTCTGATTATGTTCTATGTCCGCCAATCCGGCGACGCCGAGCAGTTGGAGGACAACCTGCTGGTAAACCAGTCCCTGCTCACCAAGCTTACCTCGGACAGTGAAGACATGAACAGCCAGCTTATGCAACTGTACAACCAGCTTGACGAAGCCGAGGCAGCCTACAGCCAAAGCAAGGCAAACTTTCCCAAATCAGTGATGACCATCGAATACGATGAGGAACTATTCTTCATTGCCGATGATTACAACCTGGAGGTAATGAGCCTCACTGCCTCGGAGCCCCAAGAATACCTGGTTGAGGAGATTCCCTTTTTTAATACTGACTTCGAGGTGGAGGTGCGGGGTGCAGTGTCGAATATACTATCATTCATTAACAACGTGGCCACCGGCGGGTATTTCGACGCCGCCACCGTGGAGCTGGTGAACATGGAAGTGCCCGAACCCGAAGAGGGAGGACAGCCCACGGCGACTATCAAAATAATAGTTTATAGTTATAAAGGTGAATAGCCATGGCAAAGAAAGTTACCACCATATTTATTAGAGACGACTCCATCAACCTGCTGGTAATGCATGGCGAGCGGGTGGAAAAGTGGGCTATCATGCCCCTCGAGGCAGGGCTGGTCAGCCAGGGTCTTATCGTTGACGAAGCCCAGGTAGTTGAAAAGATCAAGGAACTCTTCAAGCTGCAAAAACTGGGCATGGGCAAGGTCATCGCCGGCATAAGCGGGCATGACTCGGTATATCGTATCATAACCCTCCCCGAACTCCCCGAGGCGGTGCTGCCCGAAGCGGTAAAACGCGAGGCGAAAAGGGTGATACCGGTGCCCCTGGAGGAAGTATACCTCTCTCACCAGACCATCGTCACCAAGGGGGAAACAAACGTCTTTTTAGCCGCCTTCCCCCGCAACATCGCCGACACGCTATACCGGACGCTGCATAAGGCCGGCCTCCAGCCCTATATGATGGACCTGGCGCCGCTGGCGCTATGCCGCGCCGCCAATCAACCCCGCTCCATCATCGTCAACGACCGGGCCGACCACCTCGATATTATGGTGATAGTTGACCGGGTACCTCAGCTAATTCGTCGGCTATCCCTGCCCAGCGAAGCGGAATCGCCAGCCGAAAGGCTGACCACCGTCACCGAAGAGGTCGAGAGGACCATCGCCTTCTACAACTCCAGCCACCAGGAAGAGCTCCTAGACGCAGCGGTGCCCATGCTTGTCTGCGGCGACCTGGTCCGGACACAGGAAAACTTGCAGGTGTTAGCCGACAAATCGCCGCACCCGGTATCAGTAATGCCCTCTCCGGTGGAATCCCCCGAAGGCTTCGACGCCAACGAGTTTATGGTCAACATCGGGCTGGGCTTGAAAGAGCTGCAGCCCGAAAGGGGGGAAAGTAATGTCTCCCTGATCAATATCAACACCCTACCCGAAGTCTACCGGCCCAAGGCGGTGCGGCTGCCCAGCGTCATCGCCCCCATCGCCATCACCATCGGGCTGGGCATACTCGTCTATCTGGGAATAATGGTTGTAAACAAGTCTAACTACATCAGCGTATTGAATTCCGAGCTAACCCCCTTAGAAGACCTGGTCGCCGCGGAAAACCAGGAAATAGCGGCGCTGGAAGACGAGATTGCACTGATAACCCCACTAATTGCCGGGGTAGAAACGGCCACCGGTATCTTTTCTGATACCTTTAACGCCCTCGGAGAGGCTCGTACCAAGGTCAATGGAGATATGAGCCAGATTGTAGACCTGCTGCCGGGCAACCTGGACCTGACCATGGTCGATCACACCAGTGAACTGGTAACGGTTACCGGGCTCTCCCCCGACGAGAGCGGCATTTTCAGCTACGCCCGGGCGCTAAGAAACGGCGACCGGTTCTCTACAGTGGTTATCTCATCCATAGAAGCTATAGAGAAGGAGGGAATAGTAACCAGCTTTAGCTTCGAGTTTCTGCTCAGATAAAAGAGTAAAGATGGATATTCTAGAATTGTTACGCACTGCAAAAGATAAGGCGGCTTCCGATGTTCACCTGGTTGCCTCCAGCCCGCCGCTGCTGCGCATCGACGGCTCGCTGCATGCAATCAACGGTGCCTCACCGCTGAACGGCGAGGAGATAAAGCAGGCCTTCAATCAGCTGACCACCCCCGAGCAACAGGCCGACTTCGACAAGAACCTGGAGCTCGACTTCGGCTACACCATGCCTGACGTCGGTCAGCTGCGGGGCAATGCCGCCAAGCAACGCGGGGCTATCAGCCTGGCCATAAGGCTGTTGCCAGCCAAAATTCCCACCATAGACGAACTCGAGTTGCCCGAGGTATGCAAGCAGCTTGCCCTCAGGCCGAGAGGCCTGATCATCGTCACCGGCCCCACCGGCAGCGGTAAGAGCACCACCCTGGCGGCGATGATTAACCACCTCAACCTCAACCAAAGCCGCCACGTGGTCACCATCGAAGACCCCATCGAATACGTCCACCCCAGCATAAAATGCGCCGTAACCCAGCGCCAGCTGGGCAGCGATACCATGTCCTTCGCCACCGCCCTCAAGCACGTCTTGAGGCAGGACCCCGATGTGATTCTGGTCGGCGAGATGCGGGACACAGATACGGCGGCGGCGGCGCTCACCATAGCCGAAACCGGCCACCTGATAATGAGCACCGGCCACGCCCCCAGCGCCACCCAGGCTATGGAAAGAATAATAGACCTCTTCCCCCCCGAGGAACGCCACCTCGCCCAGACGCGGCTGGCTTCACTGCTAGCCGGCGTGCTCTGCCAGGTGCTCGTCCCCCGGGCCGACGGCACGGGCCGGGTGGCGGCGGTCGAGATTATGCTGGCCAATCCTCCGGTGAGGAACCTCATCCGGGAAGGCAAGATCTACCAGCTCCCCAATGTAATCCGCACCCACCGGGAAATAGGCATGATATCGCTGGACGAAGCCCTGGTCAACCTCTACCTCAAGCAGGTCATCAGCGGTGAGGTCCTGCTCTCCTTCTGCAACGACCGCGACGAAGTAGAAAAACTTATCGGCAAGATAAACGTTAACACCCACACTTAAACCCCACCCCACCACCAAAGCACTTCCCCCAACCCCATATCTATATTTTTTACCCCTAACGCTGAGCATAAAGAAAGAAGCCTATTGGTAAGGTATATAACCTCACCAATAAGCTCCTCTCTCGTGCTTCGCTATGCGTTTTGGGCTTCTATATCGTTAACACAAAGCTCATGGACATGAGTCTTGGGTTAC
>CAZRIU010000029.1:0-10538 GCA_964600245.1 uncultured Dehalococcoidales bacterium | reverse complement strand
TTTGCCCACCGCCGTCTTGCCTGAACCCCTCATGCCGATAAGGACGATGTTCATGACAGCTCCTCGACCTTTGCCCCCAGCTTCAGCAGGTCGGCGAAAAAGCGGGGGTAGGACTTGTTGACGGCTTCGGCGCCGTTAACGATAGAGTCGCCATCGGCGAAGAGGGCGGCGATGGTCAGGCTCATGGCCAGGCGGTGGTCGTTGTGGGCATTGATTTCGGCGCCCTTGGGCTTGCCGCCGTATATTACCATTGTATCAGCGCCGACCTCTGTTTTAACGCCCATTTTATTAAGTTCCGCCGCCGTGTCGTTAATACGGTCGCTTTCCTTGAAACGCAGGTGGGCGATGTTGGTTATCTTGGTTTTGCCTTCGGCGAAGGCGGCGACTACGGCCAGGGTAGGGACAAGGTCGGGGTAGTCGCCCAGGTCAACGTTAACGCCTTTGAGTCCACCAGTGCGATGGACTCTCACCTGCTCTTTATCGTAGTCAACAGAGGCGCCCATCCGTTCGAGGATGTTGAGGAGATGGCGGTCGCCCTGGACGGAATCGTTTTTGAGGTTGGCAACGCTGACGGGCTTGCCGCCGATGGCGCCGGCGGCCAAGAAGTAGGCGGCTGAAGAGTAGTCGCCCTCAATGCGGTAGCGGCGGGCTTTATAATGTTGGCCGCCTTCGACCGTAAACTCCTTATAATCGCGATTGACGGCATCTATGCCGAAAGCGTGCATTGTATCCAAGGTGATGTCAATGTAGGGTTGGGAGCGAAGCCTGCCGTCGATTTTTATGCTCAAACCTTTTTTAAAGTAAGGGGCGGCCATGAGCAGGGCGCTGACGGGCTGGGAGCTGGTTTCCCCGGAGAGGGTGACCTCATTCGCCTTAAACTCTCCGCCCTGAATCTCGATGGGAGGGCAGCCGTTGTTATTCAGGGAACGGGCGTTGACTCCCAGACCGACTAAAGCTGAAAGCAAATCGCCCATGGGGCGCTGGCGCAGGCGGCTATCGCCGTCCAGGATAATTTTCGTCTGTGCCAGAGCCGCCAGCGGGGCAATCATACGTATGGTGCTGCCCGAATTGCCGGCGAAAATCTTTTGCTTTTCAGCCTTGATTTCGCCGCCCGTGCCTTTGACGGTGAGGCTATCTTCCCTCAGCTCGACTTCAGCGCCCAGGGTGCGGCAGGCGTTAATAGTGTAAAGGGTGTCATCGGAGAGCAGGGGGTTTTCGATTATGCTTTCCCCCTTTGCCAGCGAGGCCACTATCACCGCCCGGTGGGTGTAGCTCTTGGAGGGCGGGGCGGCTAGCTGGCCGCTAAGCGATGACGGCGTTATCTTGACTTTCACTTTTTCTTTCCGCTCCTGATATGTTCCACCAGGGCTTCCAGCCCCAGGATATAGCTCTGTTTTTTCAGCCCGCTGATTTGTTTTATGGCTACGTCTTCTATTACCGAGACATGGCGCCATTTCTCGCGGGCCCTGATATCGGAGAGGTGCACCTCGACTACAGGCAGTCCAGAGTCAAGTAGAGCGTCGTGGAGGGAGTAGCCGTAGTGGGTGAGGGCGGCGGGGTTGATGAGGATGCCATCGGCGGCGTCGGATTGCGCCTGAATGAAGTCGATGATGGCGCCTTCGTGGTTGGACTGGAAGAAGGTAAGCTTGCAGCCCAGCGACTTGCCTTTCTCATTGAGCTCCCGCCCTATGGCGGGCAGGGTGTCAGTGCCGTAGTGCTCGGCGTCGCGCCGGCCCAGCATGTTGAGGTTGGGGCCGTTAATGACCAGTATTTTCATCGGCATAGCTCCTCTAGGACTTTTCTGACGGTGTCTTCCGCCACCGTCTGGTCGGTTATTCCTTTACCAATGCCTTCGAGCAAAACCCAGCGGGTCTGGCCCAGCATCGTTTTCTTGTCAAAGCGGATGGTGTTGATTATGCCGTCGGGGCTTGCCCCGGGGCAGGCGATGGGCAGCCCGAACTTGGCGATTAGTTCTTTAATGCGCTCGACGTCGCTGGCGTTAAGACTGCCGAGACGCTGGCTCATCATGGCGGCGGCGACCATACCCACCGCCACCGCCTCGCCGTGGTTTCCCTTGAAGTCGGCGACTGCCTCCAAAGCGTGGCCGACGGTGTGGCCGAAGTTCAGTATGGTGCGCTGACCTGTCTTCTCCGTCTCGTCGGCTTCAACGATAGCTGCCTTGAGACGGCAGCAGCGTATCACTATGTCCTTGAGCTCATCGGTGCTGAAATTATTATCCTCTTTGCGCTCTAAAATGTGATACAGTCCCTCGTCCATGGCGATGGCGTATTTTATGACCTCGGCCATGCCGTGGCGCATCTCGGCGGGGGGTAGAGATTCCAGCATGGCGACATCGGCGATGACGGCAACGGGCTGGTAGAAGCTGCCGACTATGTTCTTCTTGCCCTCAAAGTTGACGCCGACCTTGCCGCCGAGGCTGCTGTCCACCTGGGCGAGGAGGGTGGTGGGCAGCTGGAGGTAGTCAATGCCGCGCAGGTAGCTGGCGGCGATAAAGCCGGCGGTATCGCCGACCACGCCGCCGCCGAGGGCGCAGATCAAGCCCTTGCGGTCAACCCTGTTGGCTAAGAGGAACTTATAGCCACGCTCGACCGTGCTCAATGACTTGGCCCTTTCCCCGGTGGGCAGGGTGAAGAGCAATGCCTTCTTGCCCGTCGCCTTGAGTGTGGTTAAAACGCCCCGCCCGTAGAGGCGTTGGACGGTGGTGTCGGTGATGACCACCATGCCGGAGTAACCGCTGAAATCGAGGTGCTCATCCAAACGCTCGATGATGCCGTCGCCAACGATAACCGGGCACTGGCGGGACGTCTCCAGTTTGATGACTTGGTCGCTTTTCATGGTGCTAACCCCTTTATCTCCTTCATCAGCTCGTCGAACTGCTCGGGGTAGAGGGACTGCATCCCGTCGGAGAGGGCGTGGGGTGGGTCGTGGTGCACCTCGACCAGGAGGCCGTCGGCGCCGACGGCAATAGCTCCCTTGGAGAGAGGGATGACGTAGTCCCTGCGTCCCGCAGCGTGGCTGGGGTCAACGATAACGGGCAGATGGCTGACCTGCTTGACCGAGGGGATGGCGGCCAGGTCTAAAGTATTGCGGGTGTTATCGGAGAAGGTGCGTATGCCGCGCTCGCAGAGGATGACTTGGCTGTTGCCCTCCGAGCTGATGTATTCCGCCGCCATGAGCCACTCTTCGATGGTGGCGGCGAAGCTGCGCTTGAGCAACACCGGTTTTGAGGCGTGGCCGGCTTGGCGCAGCAGGGAGTAGTTGTGCATGTTGCGGGCGCCGATTTGAATAATATCGGCGTATTTATTGACCAGCTCCAGGCTGCTTTCGTCGATGGCTTCGGTGATGATTAATAAGCCGGTTTCATCGCGTACCTTGGCTAAGATTTTGAGGCCTTTTTCTCCCAGCCCCTGGAAGCTGTAGGGGGAGGTGCGGGGCTTGAAGGCGCCGCCGCGAAAGACCTCGGCACCGCTTTTCTTGACGTGGTGGGCGATGGTGAGCGCCTGCTCCTCGCTTTCGACGGCGCAGGGGCCGGCCATAAGCACCGGCTTGCCTTCTCCGATCTTGATATTGCCCACGGTGATGATGGTGGGCTGGGGGTGCGTTTCGCGGCTGACCAGCTTGTATTGCTTGGTTACCCGCACTGTCTCCTTGACGCCTTCCAAGACCAGTAGCCCCGAATCGTCTACGGGGCCGGTGTTGCCGATAATGCAGACCGCCGTACGCAGGGCGCCGGGCATGGGCACACCGCGGTAGCCCATTTTCTCTATCTCCTTAATGACCGCTTTCACCTGGGCTTCGGTGGCGTCGTTTTTCATAACAACTAACATTTTATTGTCCTCCTTTGGCTCGGTATAGCTTGGCTTTAGCCCGCCTTACGGCGGCAATAAAAGCCTTGATTTTTTTAGTGTCTTTAGTGCCTCCACTTTCCACGCCGCTGGAGACATCAATCCCCCAGGGCTTGAGCTCGGTGACCACCCGAGCCACGTTTTCGGGGTCGAGTCCTCCGGCAATGATGACCGGGTATCTTTCCGCCGCCCGTCGGGCGATATCCCAGGGGAATACCTGCCCTGTGCCCCCGTACTTGTCTTCGACGTGGGTGTCGAGCAAATAGATAGGGGGGCGGTGGCGCAGCTCCTGATGACGGTTCTCCAGGTGAGATAGAAGCCTCTGCTCGTCCCAGTCGGGGGCGATATGAACCGCCTTGATGAAGGGCTTTTGTATCTGGCGGCAGCATTTCGCATCTTCGTTGCCGCTGAGCTGAACCCAGTCCAGCCCGCAGCTGACCGCGAGACGGTTGACCTCGGCGGCGGGCGTGTTGACGAAGACGCCGACCACGGGCAGACCATACTCTTTGGCGGCAGCGGTTATCTCCTTGGCCTTTTCGGGGGTGACCTGGCGGGGGCTGGGGGCTAAGACGACGCCGATAAGGTCGGCGCCCGCCTCGGCTACCGCCTCAAGGTAGGAGACATCGGTGATGCCGCAGATCTTGATCCGGGTCATAACAGCTCCTTTATCTTGGTGGGGATGTCATCGGCGGTGACCAGCGCTTCGCCGATAAGAACCGCATCGACTCCCCAGACCCTTAGTTTCTCAATATCCTCTCGACCTTTGATGCCGCTTTCGCTGACGACAAGACGCCCGGGGGGGATGAGGGGGCGCAGCCTTTTAGTAACGTTTATATCCACCTCCAGGGTGTCTAGATTGCGATTATTAATGCCGATGAGCCGGGCGTCACATTTCAGCGCCCTTTTCAACTCGGCCTCATTATGCACCTCAAGCAGGCAGGACATGCCCAGCTTGTGGCTCAGGGTTACAAGATTTTTGAGCGCGGCGTCGCCCAGAATGGGGACAATTAAAAGTATGGCGTCGGTGCCCCAGGCGCGCGCTTCGAACACCTGATAGGGTTCCAGGATAAAGTCCTTTCGCAATACGGGGACATCGGGAAGGGCGTTCTTGACCTCTTCCAGGTCTTTGCCGCTGCCCATGAAGTAGTTCGGCTCAGTGAGCACCGAAACCGCGGCGGCACCACAATGTGCGTAGGTTTTAGCTAATTCTACCGCGTCCAGGCCGGGATTGAGCGCTCCTCGGGAGGGGGAAGCGCGCTTGACCTCGGCGATGAGGCTGAGGCCGTCGCCGCTCAGCACCGCGGCTAAATCCAGTGGCGCTGGCCTTTGCTCAATAGCTGCCTCAAGCTCGGACATAGGCACCGCTTTTTGCTTTTGCTCCAGCTCTTTTCGCTTCAGGGCGACAATCTTTTCCAGAAACATTTTTTTATCCGTAGCTCTGGCTGAGTGTGATTAATTTATCCAGTTTTTCCATTGCTTTACCGCTATCGATGGTTTCTATGGCTATCTCCGCACTCTCTTTCAGGGCGGGGACGCCTTTATTATTATGGCGGAGGGCGATGCCGGCGGCGGCGTTCATCACCACCGCGTCTCTCCTCGGGCCCTTTGCTCCCTCCAGCACCGAGCGCAGTATCTTTGCGTTTTCCTCCGATGTCCCGCCGACCAGTGTCTCAATGCTGGCCTCGTCTATACCGAAGTCCTTTGGTGATATGTCGTATTTGGTTATCTCGCCGTCGCTTAATTCCCAGACGCGGGATTTGCCCGCCACCGTAATTTCGTCCATGCCGTTAAGGCCGTGGACGACCAGCGCCCGCTTCGCGCCCAGGCGAAGTAATACCTGAACCATCTTTTCGCCTAAGTCCGTGCTGGGCACTCCTAAAACTTGGGAATCAGCCAGGGCCGGGTTGGTCAGGGGGCCGAGGATGTTGAAAACGGTGCGGGTGCCGAGCTCGCGGCGGGGGGCGGCGGCGAACTTCATCGAGGGGTGGAAGAGGGGGGCAAACATGAAGCCGATGCCGACCCGCTCGATGCATTCTTTGACCTGACTAGAATTAAGCTCAATCTTCATGCCTAATGCTTCAAGGACATCGGCGCTGCCGCACTGGCTGGTCATGGCGCGGTTGTTGTGCTTGGCCACCTTGAGTCCTGCCCCCGCAGCGACAAAGGCGGCGGCGGTGGAGATATTAAAGCTGTGGGAGTTATCGCCGCCCGTGCCCACGATGTCAATCACGGGGTCGGTCGTCTCCACCCTGACCGACTTGGCCCGCATGACGCTGGCCAGCCCGGCAATCTCGTCGGCGCTTTCGCCCTTGATTCTCAAAGCGGTAACGAAGGCACCGAACTGGGCGGGGGTCACCTTGCCGGTGGTTATCTCCTCCATCACCTCGGACGCCTGTTCCATGGTCAGCGATTTGCCGTCTATGATTAACGCAATGGCTTCTTTAATCATGCCCTGCCTCCCAAGAAATTCTTGAGTATGTCCTTGCCGTTGTGGGTCATGAAGGACTCGGGGTGGAACTGGACACCCTCGACCGGGTATTGGCGGTGGCGTAGGCCCATAATGGTCTCGTCATCCGTCCAGGCGGTTACCTCTAAACAGTCGGGGAGGCCATCGCGGACGACCATCAAAGAGTGGTAGCGGATGGCGGGGAAGGGGTTGGGCAGGCCGTTAAAGATGCCGCCACCGTTGTGGTGAATCAGCGATGACTTGCCGTGCATAATCGTCTTGGCGGGGCCAAAGACGCCGCCGTAGCTGTGGCCGACGCACTGGTGCCCCAGGCAGACGCCGAGTATGGGTAGCTTGTCTCCGAAGTTGCGTATGACGTCATTGGAGATGCCGGCGTGGAGGGGAGTGGAGGGGCCGGGGGAGATGACGATGCGCTCCGGTTTCATCCCTTCTATCTCCTTCAATGTTATTTTATCATTACGCACCACCCGCACCTCCTGACCCAGCTCGCTCAAATACTGGAAGAGGTTGTAGGTGAAGCTATCGTAGTTATCAATGATTAACAGCATTTTGTTCCTCTAAAGCCTCAGCCTGCTCAATGGCGTTGAGTAAAGCTCTCGCCTTGTTCATTGTTTCTTCGTATTCGCGCGACGGCACGCTGTCATAGACGATGCCGGCGCCGGCCTGGACGTGGGCTACGCCGTCGGTCATAACTATGGTTCTGATGGTGATGGCGGTGTCCATAGCGCCTGAAAAACTAAAGTAGCCGACGCAGCCGGCATAGGGGCCCCTTTTGTCCGGCTCAAGCTCGGCGATGACCTCCATGGCGCGTATCTTGGGCGCCCCCGATACCGTGCCCGCCGGGAAGCAGGCGGCTAAGGCGTCGATGGGGGTGAGGTCGGGCCTGAGCTTGCCCTCGACGTTGGTAACGAGGTGCATGACGTGGGAGTAGCGCTCCACGTCCATAAGCTCGCTGACCTTGACCGTCCCCGGCAGGCTGACCCGGCCGATGTCGTTGCGTCCCAGGTCAACCAGCATGATGTGCTCGGCGCGCTCTTTCTCGTCGGCGCGCAGTTCTTCTTCTAACCGCTTGTCCTCCGTTGGCGTCTTGCCCCTCGGTCTTGTCCCGGCTAATGGTCGGGTGGTTACTCTGCCGTCTATGGCTCGGACTAAAATCTCTGGAGACGAGCCGATAACCTGAAAGCCCTTGAAATCAAGGAAGAACATGTAGGGGGAAGGGTTGATGCCCCGCAGCGCCCGATAGATGTCTAGCGGTTTGGCGCTGGTACGCCGACTGAGGCGCTGGGATAGCACAATCTGGATGGCCTCGCCCTCGATGATATATTGCCTGGCTTTGGCCACATTAGCCTCAAATTCGGCTCTGGTGAGGTTTGAGACGGTTTCAGGGCGCTTACCAGGGGGTGGTGTGGGGTGGGGTTGATTAAGGGGCTGTCGGAACCTCTCCGCCAGTTCGTCTATCTTGGCTGTGGCCACATGGTAGGCGTCATCACCATCAGGGCGGGCCAGGGAAACGATTTTAATCTTGTTCCGGACGTGGTCGAAGATGAGCAGGGTATCCACAAACATAAAGACTGCTTCAGGCAGGGACAGGGGGTCGGAGTCGGGCGAGGGCAACTCTTCCAAGCGCCGTACCGTCTCGTAACCAAGGTAGCCGACAGCGCCGCCGCAGAAATCGGGCAGGCCCTCTATCTCAGCCAGCCTTTGTCCAGCCAGCTCGGCGGCGAGGGAGGATAAAGGATTGGTCTTGTCATCCTCGCTGGTGCTGAGCAGGCGGTAAGGCTCGGTGCCGATAAAGCTGTAGCCAGCCGTACCCTGACTGCCCTCGACGCTCTCTAAGAGAAAGGCGTAGTCGCCGCGCTTTATCTTAACTAGCGCGGAAACCGGGGTCTCCCCGTCAGCGGCTATCTCGCGGTAGACGGGCACCAGCTTCCCCTGGTCTTTTAATTTTCTATATTCTTTTAGGTCGGGATGGTACATTTTTTCTCCCCAAAAACAAAACCTCTCGCCCATAGGGGCGAGAGGTTAAATCTTTCGCGGTGCCACCCTAATTGATTGCTTTTATGGCAACCATCTCTTTTCAGGTACGGCTTCAATGTTCTGGAGCGATACCCTGGGCTTTAGTAACGGTACCCTCTCCGGCAAAGCCTACTCGGCAATCCTTTCGGTTTGCGGCTCCCGAGTCCATTCAACCCCTGCGCCAGCGCCGGTTTTCACCCTTCCCGGCTCTCTTTAGCCTCGCTGGGGGCCTACTAATCTCGTTCCCAGCCTTTAACTATATTTAATTAGAGGGAGTGTAGCCTATTGTCCGCTTTTTGTCAAGTGGGGGCCAATAATTGACTTTCGGCGGAAATAATGATATATCTAGCTCAAAGCCAAAAGGAGGTGGGCTATAGCTGAGGCCAAGGGCAAATCAAGCACCGGCCTGAAGTCTAATGTAGCCGGATTACTGTGCTACATACTGTTTTGGATAACCGGGCTGGAGTTCCTGATCGTAGAGAATAAGGACAAGTTCGTGCGCTTTCACGCCATACAGTCAATAGTTACCTTTGGCGCCCTTACCGTAGCCTTCGCCCTCGTGTTCATACCAGTTATTGGTTGGATATTTGGCTGGCTCAGCATCATGGTCGCCTTTATCCTGTGGGTAATACTGATGGTTAAAGCCTACCAGGGCAAGAAGATTAAGATACCTGTCGCCGGCAATTTCGCCGAGAAACGGGCTTAAGCTAGGCTATCGCTCCTGGTTGGTGGCTCCGTCTTAGCTTATGAGCCCTTTTTATAGCTATGAGCAAATTTATCGATAAGTTGAAATCGGTCTCTTCGGGCGGATTGGCGCCCATGGGCTTCCGGGCGGTGGGAGGTAAGCCCAAGCCCAAGATGGTGCTGGTGGCGCATACCACGGCTGGTGCTAAGCCAACCGTTGCCGGCGCCGACGCTGTTCTACTTTCCATCCCCAAGACGGGGGCAAAGTCCCCGAAGACTTTAGCCAAGTCCGATGTCCCCTGGGGAGGCTGGCTGAAAGAGGTCACCAGCCCGATAGTAAAAAAGCTGGGGGAGGGGGGCGCCGACTTTGTCGTCTTTCCCGCCGACAGTGTTTCCCAGGCCGTACTCGAAGAAGAGAAGCTGGGCAAGATAGTCGAGGTCGAGCCCGCGCTCGATGCCGGCTTATTAAAGGCCATCGACGATCTGCCCGTGGACGCGGTACTTATCTCTGGGGAAAAGCCCTCCCTGACCTGGCAGGACCTCATGTTCTTCCGGCGAGGGGTTAATATCCTGACCAAACCTTTGCTGGTTTTGGTGTCGCCCGATATCACCGCCAGCGAGTTGCAGGCACTACGCGAGGCCGGCGTGGGTGGGGTGGTGGCGGGGGGTAAAATAGACAAGCTGCGTAAGGCGATTGATAAGCTACCTTCACCGAAAGCGGGTAAACGTCGGAAAGCGGAACCGCTGGTGCCGAGGATAGGGGGTGGGGTGGGGGCTGTTTCTGAAGAGGAAGACGAGTAGTTCTAGCCACACTATGCCTTGAGGGTAGTCCGGTAATGAAGGAAGAAAATCCCTACGACCAAAAGTATGCCAGCCAGGAATTTTATTGGGGGAAAACCCCCTCGGTCATGTGCGACAGGGTCGTTAAGATTATCAGGCCCAGCAAAGATTTTCACCCCAAACTACTGGATATCGGTTGTGGTGAGGGAAGGAATGCCATCTACTTTGCAAAATGCGGTTTTGATGTTTCTGGACTTGATGTATCCCTGCCCGGGCTGAATAAAACAAAGAAATATGCCGAGGAAGTCGGTGTTGATATTAAAACAATCCAGGCTGACATCATTAACTACGAGCTTGAAGCTATTTACGACGTAATCTTTTCCACGGGCACGCTGCACTACCTGCCGCCAGCGGTGAGAGACAAGCGTTTTCAAAACTACAAGGATTGTACCTCACCTAACGGTATCAACGCCCTCAATGTCTTTGTGGAAAAGCCCTTTATTCCGAGGGCACCGGATGCCGAGGACACGGCCTACCATTATAAATCAGGGGAGTTGCTGAGTTACTACTGGGACTGGGAGATACTCTACTGTACTGAGGAAATCTTTGACTGCATGTCCAGCGGCATTCCTCATCAGCACGCGGTTAACCGGATAATAGCCAGAAAGAAAACCTAGCCCCGCTTTGGGGGTAGCGTTCAAGAACCGCCCTGAGTCATCTGCCAG
>CAZRIU010000028.1:0-10569 GCA_964600245.1 uncultured Dehalococcoidales bacterium | reverse complement strand
GCCAAGATTGACCTGCTTACCATAGACGGCGCCCCCGGTGGCACCGGCATGAGCCCCTGGCGAATGATGGAGGAGTGGGGTATGCCTACCCTCTACTTGCATGCCGCTGCCTGCGAGTTCTGCCAGAAGCTGGCGGATAAGGGCGAGCGACCACCCGATATCGCCTTCGCCGGCGGCTTCAGCAGCGAGGACGGCATATTCAAGGCGCTGGCTCTAGGTTCCCCCTTCGTTAAGGCAATCTGTATGGGACGGGCGCTGATGATTCCGGGTATGGTCGGTAAGAATATCGAGCAGTGGCTTAAAGACGATAGGCTGCCCAAGACCGTCAGCCAGTTTGGCTCAAAACCCGAAGAGATTTTCATCAACTACGAAGACGTTAAGGATATCGTCGGCGCTAAAGAGATGAAGAACATACCTCTGGGGGCGGTGGGCATCTACAGCTACATCGATAAGCTTAAGGTAGGGCTGCAGCAGCTGATGGCGGGAGCCAGGTGCTTCAGCACACCAGCAATCACCAGGGGCGAGCTGGTATCTCTCAGTGAAGAGTGCGCCAAGGTCACCGGCATACCCTATCTGATGGAAGCTGGCAAAGAAGAAGCCATGAAGATTCTGGGCAGCTAGGAGCCCTCCAACGCTTTACGGAGCGACTCCTGATATAGTATGCTAGCAGCATATTGCCGGACTCTCAAGTTCTTATCTGGCTGCAATATCTTGTCTGCCTGGCCATCATTCTCTTCGCGGGCACAAGGCTGGCACGATACGGCGACGCTATTGCCGAGAAAACCGGTTTAGGTGGGCTTTGGGTTGGCCTGATCCTGCTGGCGGCAATTACCTCGGTGCCGGAACTGGTTACCAGCATAAGCTCGGTGGCCCTGGTCGGAATTCCCGATTTAGCTATGGGCACCCTCCTGGGGAGCTGCCTGTTTAACCTGACCCTCATCGCCCTGCTGGATTTCCTTTACCGCAAGGGCCCCATCCTGAGCCAAGTGCGCCGGAGGCACATAGCCTCAGCTGCGGCGGGCATAGTTCTCATCTCTGTCGCTGGCGGCACTATCCTGTGGGGAGAAGCTCTGGCGGTAGTAAAATTGGCCTGGATAGGCGTCCCCAGTATTGTTATTCTCATCCTCTATCTGGTGGCGGTAAGGCAACTATTCCGCTTTGAGCGCCGCCACCCCACCCCACCTGAAAGCTCAAAGCCCCGATATGCCGATATTCCATTGAAGAAGGTCTATTTCCGCTTCACCCTAGCGGCGCTGGCTGTTATCGGCGCCGGGATATGGGTCTCGTTCGTCGGTGATGATATAGCCGTGGCTACTGGCTGGGGAACCAGCTTTGTCGGCAGTCTTTTTCTGGCTATCAGCACCTCGATGCCCGAACTGGTGGTTACTATTGCCGCCCTCCGTCTGGGGGCGACCGATATGGCCGTGGCTGACATACTGGGCAGCAATATGTTCAATATTGCCATTATCTTTGCCGCCGACCTTTTCTATACTGGTGGCTCTGTTCTCTCCTCGGTATCGAACTCGCACCTTATCATCGCGGCGATGACGGTTACCGCCAGCCTTCTGGTGATAATCGGGCTCCGCTTCCACCGGCAGCGCAAGCTCTTTCGTGTTAGCAGCTGGTATAGCCCCGCTTTGATCGGGCTTTATATTCTCGGCGCCTATCTCCTGTTCCGTGCGGGCATAGGTTTTGGTTAAACCCTTTTTGAATTGGCTTTAATCCACTTTGACGAAGCGTTCGCCCTTCGGCTATAATATTCCATCTGATTTCTTTGTTTTCAAGTTTGAGTAGATGTTAGCACTAAGCCAAATTCTTGCCATCGCTATTTTCATTCTGATGTTCCTGGCCATTATTATCGGCAAGGTACATCGTTTCATCCCCGCTCTCATCGGTGCTGGTCTTACCCTAGTGGTTGTCTTCCTTATTACTATGCAAAGCCCCGACTCGGTAGTTCATGTTATGAATCTGGAGCAGCTGGGGCAATTCCACTTCTGGGTGCCCGGCCAGGAGCATATCGAATCTTACGGCATTAACTGGCAGACCATTATCTTTATTGGTGGCATGATGGTTATGGTGGAGGGGTTGGGGGAGGTAGGCTTCTTCCGCTGGATATGCCTGCTGCTGGCTAAGCTGGTCAACTATAAGGTTGTACCTATACTTATCGTCTTTATGCTGCTCTCTGGCTTCCTGGCCATGTTTATCGACAGCATTACCGTGCTCCTCTTTTTGGCTATGGTCACCATTGAGCTGGCGCGCCTGCTTAAATTCGACCCAGTGCCAGTGATAATCGCCGAGATCTTTGCCGCCAATACTGGCGGCGCCGCCACCATGTCTGGCGATCCCCCCAATATCATTATCGGCACCGCCCTCGGCTATAACTTTACCGACTTCGCTCTTAATACCGGAGCTATTGCCTGGATAGGGATGGCTTTCGCCCTGGCCTTCTTCTACTTTGTCTTCCGCAAGGCGCTCACCAGCTCCCAGGATAAGCCCGATGCCCCCACCACCCAATATCCTCAGCCCAGCGAGGCTATTATCAACCCCCGCCTCTTCCGCATCAACGCCGCTATCTTTGTCGGGATAATAGTTTTGATAGTGACCCATGCCGAAACCGGCATATCCATGGCCTTAATCGGCGTTATTGCCGCCGCGGTTACAATGCTGGTGGCGGGCAGGAAAGCCCTGCATATCATTAGCCGGGTAGACTGGCGCACGCTGCTTTTCTTTGTCGGGTTGTTTATCTGCGTCGGTGGCCTGGAGGAAACAGGCGTTCTGGAGATGCTGGCTGGCTATATTGGTAGTGCATCTGGTGGCAGCTTGATGCTGGTGATACCACTTATCCTGTGGATATCCGCCTTTGCCTCGGCTATAGTGGATAACATTCCCTTTGCTGCTACCATGGTGCCCGTAATCGTTAATCTCTCCAAAACAGCGGGCTTAAAGCTGCCTACGCTGGCCTGGACACTGGCATTGGGCACTGATATCGGCGGCAACGCCACCCCTATTGGCGCTTCGGCTAATGTCGTCGGTACCGCCATTGCCGAAAAAGAAGGTCATCCTATCAGCTGGGGCAGATTCTGCAAATACGCTATTCCTGCCGCGGTCATAGTACTCGGCTTGTGCTGGTTGTATTTAGTGATAAGATACGCCTAGAGGAGGTGGAAAATGTGGAAAAAGATTTTGGTTCCGCTAGACGGCTCCGACCTGGCTGAGCTGGCTCTCCCTTATGCTCAGGAGATAGCCAGTGCCTTCAACTCCGAGCTTATCCTGCTCCATGTCAGTGAGCCTTCTGAGGAGGAGTACCTCCGTATGCACCAGGTCTACCTGGAAAAAATAGCTGTGCAGATGAAGAAATTGGTTAGAAGGGTCAGCCCTCTGATCATATCGGGCAAGCCGGCTGAGGATATTGTCAAATACACCGAGAAAAATGATATCAGGCTCATCATTATGGCTTCTCACGGAAGCTCGGGCATAATACCCTGGGCGACGGGGGGTATGGCCAGTAAGGTGATTGACGCCATCGGCGTGCCGCTGCTGCTTATCAAAGAGACCAAACGGCGCAAGACCAAGGAAAAGCGCCTGATAAACCGCATTCTTCTGCCTCTAGACGGCTCGGAAGCTGGTGAAGCCGCCATCACCCGGGCCAAGGAGCTTAAGTCCAGGTTGGAGGCGGAGGTTATCCTGCTGGAGGTGGTGCCAGAGGGGAGACATATTCGCACCGTTGGTGGCCTGGACTATATTCTCTATCCTGAACAGGAAATAGAAACCTTCAAGGCGAAAGCCAGGGAATACCTGGATAAGGTCTATAAGCGGCTGCAAAGGGGCAAGGGCGAACTAAAGGTTGAAATCAGGACGGGCGAGGTCGCCAAGGAAATCCTTAACTACGCCAAGAAAAAGGGGGTCAGCCTGATTGCCATCGCCAGCCACGGCCACTCGGGCATGACGAAATGGGTCTTCGGCAGCATTGCCCAGAAGATTATAGAGGACAGCCCGATACCAGTACTGGTGGTGAAATCGACGCCGGGAGCAGCCTGAAAAATTTGCATCATTCTTGAGTTATAGGTTATTATATATAATCGTTCTCGCCCCTGTAGCTCAGTTGGATAGAGCACCAGCCCCCGGAGCTGGGTGCGAGCGTTCGAGTCGCTCCAGGGGCGCTTTGCGTATTCAGGAGACTATAAATTGACCGCTAAAAGTCAACTGGTGGAAATCAGATGGCATGGCCGTGGTGGGCAGGGGGCAGTTACCTCCGCCGAACTGGTGGCGCAGGCGGCAATAAGCGAGGGCAAATATGCCCAGGCATTTCCCAGCTTCGGCCCGGAGCGTAGGGGCGCACCGGTGCTGGCTTTCGTCAGGGTAGACAATAAAGAGCCTATAAGGATAAGAGCCGAGATAACTGACCCCGATGTCGTGGTTGTGCTTGACCCCGGACTGCTCACCATCGTTAATGTCGCCGCGGGGCTAAAGAAAGGCGGCATGGTAATAATCAATACCAGGAAGCCTTTTGCCGATATCGAGGCGAATCTCAAGACCAAATGTAAACTGGCCAGGGTCGATGCCACCGGCATCGCCCGAGAGACTCTGGGCGTGCCCATTACCAATACCACTATGGTCGGCGCATTGCTCAAAGCCACTGACGTCGTGAAACTAGAATCCCTGGTCGAGCCGTTGAACCATCGCTTCGGCCGCCTGGCGGAAAGAAACATCAACGCCATGAAGAGGGCTTACCAGGAAACCGAGCTGAAGGAGTAGGACATTGGCCAAGTCAGAGGGTGAATTGACCTGGAGGGACCTGGAAATCGGGGCCATTGTTACCGAGCCGGGCAACGCAGCTCAATATAAGACGGGCGACTGGCGCTCGCAGCGGACAACCTACGATTTCACCAAGTGTATTAAGTGCGCCCTGTGTCAGATTTTTTGCCCTGAGGGGTGTATCCATCAGAATGATGACGGCTATTTTGAAGCCGATATGTTCTACTGCAAGGGGTGTGGCATCTGTGCCCGTGAGTGTCCGACTATGGTAATAACTATGGTCGAGGAGGAGGAATAATGGCCAAGAAAGTGGGCATGGAGGTATCGGTGGCTATTGGCGAGGCGGTTAGGCTGGCTAACACCGATGTCGTCGCCGCCTACCCTATCACTCCCCAGACCCACATTGTTGAGCACCTGGCCGAGCTGGTAGCCGACGGTGAGCTAGACGCCGCCTATATTCCTGTTGAATCAGAGCACTCGGCGATGAGCGCCTGCCTCGGTTCCGCGGCTGCGGGTGCCAGAACCTTTACCGCCACCGCCGGGCAGGGGCTGGAGCTGATGCACGAGGTGCTCTATATTGCCTCGTCCATGCGCCTGCCGGTGGTGATGACGGTGGCTAACCGGGCACTGTCATCGCCATTGAGCGTCTGGGGTGACCACTCCGACGCTATGGCCGTCCGCGATACTGGCTGGGTACAGATATTTACCGAAAACGGGCAGGAAGTGGTGGATAATGTCTTCTGTGCCTTCCGTATCGGCGAAGACCAGAAGGTCTTGCTTCCCGTAATGGTTCACCTCGACGGCTTCCACCTCTCCCACGTTATCGAACCGATAGTCTTCCCTGAACAGAGTGCTGTCGATAAGTTCCTGCCCCTCAACCACTACCCATTGGCCTTACATCCTGATAAACCGGTGACCATGGGGGACTTTGCCCCACCCATCATCTACTCAGAAGTGAAGTGGGCGCAGGAGGTCAATCTGAGAGCCTCCAAAGAAATAATCCTCCAGACCTGGCAGGAGTTCGGCAAAGCCTTCGGGCGCTATTACTCACCCGTGGAAAGCTATAAGACCGAAGACGCTCAGGTATTGCTGCTCACCATGGGCAGCTTCAGTGAGACGGCGATGACGGTTATCGATAAGCTCAGGGGCGAGGGCAAAAAGGTGGGGCTGATAAGGCTCCGCCTCTGGCGCCCCTTTCCTTTCGAGGAATTCCGTGAGGCGGTCAAAGGTGCCGAAACCCTTATCGTCGTTGATAGGGCGCTCTCCTTCGGCGGCCCCGGTGGGCCTGTCTGCTCCGAGGTGAGGTCGGCTCTCTACGGCGAGGCTAAGAAACCGAAGGTCGTCAGCTTCGTGGCTGGGCTGGGGGGCAGGGATATTACCCCGGCCGGCTTCGAGACGATAATCAATAAAGGTATTAAAATCGCACAAAAAGGCAGCCCAAACGAGTTTGAGATATTCGGGGTGAGGGACTGATGCAGAATTATAATGTCTATGTTCCCCGACTGGTAACTAAAAAAGAATATTTTGTCCCCGGCCATCGGGCCTGTATCGGCTGCGGCGAAGCCCTGGCGGTAAGGCTCGCCTGCAAGGCTCTGGGGCAGAATGCCATTATCGCCAGTGCTACCGGTTGTATGGAGATAGTCTCCTCACCTTTACCCACCACCTCCTGGGAGGTGCCCTGGATTCACACCCTCTTCGAGAACTCCGCCGCGGTGGCTTCGGGCATTGAATCGGGACTCAAGATGCTGATGAAGAAGGGCAGAATAGCCCAGCGGGAAATCACGGTGGTGGCTATGGCTGGCGACGGTGGCACCAGCGATATCGGTATCCAGGCGCTGTCGGGGGCTATGGAGAGAGGGCATAACTTCCTCTATCTCTGCTTTGATAACGAAGCCTATATGAATACCGGCATCCAGCGCTCTTCGGCCACCCCCTTCGGGGCTTCTACCACTACCTCCCCCGCCGGGAAGGTGAGCATCGGGCAGGTCAGCTGGAAGAAGGACATGCCGGCTATTGCCGCCGCCCACAATATACCCTACGTGGCTACCGCCTGTCCCAGTTACCCGTTCGACCTGATTGAGAAGGTGGAGAAGGGGGCATCGACCCCAGGCCCTGCCTATGTCCATATCCTGTCGGTCTGCCCCACGGGCTGGAGGTGCCCCACCGATCTAACGGTCAGGATTGGTCGTCTGGCGGTGGAGACGGGCATCTTCCCCCTCTATGAAGTAGAAAACGGCAAATATAAACTGAACTTTGATTTCCCCAAACTCAGGCCCGTTACTGACTACATGAAGCTGCAGGGTAGATTCCGCCACCTGTCTGAAGACTTATTGGATAAGATACAGCAGCGGGTGACCGCTGATTACGCCGCACTTAAGGAGAAGGCGAGTGACGACGAAAAATAAGCCGACCAGGCAGAAGCTTACCTCAATACTGAAAAGCTATGAGCGCGACCCGGGTATGCTGGTAGCCATTCTGCAGGACATCCAGGCGGACTATAACTACCTGCCCAAGGAAACCCTGGCCCAGATAAGCCAGGGTCTGGATATTCCTCTGACCCAGGTCTATAGCGTGGCCACCTTCTTCAAGGCTTTCAGTCTCAAACCGAGGGGACGCCACATAATCAACGTATGCCTGGGCACTGCCTGCCACGTCAGGGGGGTGGGCAGAGTCCTTGAGGAGATAGGGCGGCAACTTGACATAAAGCCAGGCGAAACCACCAAAGACTTCAAGTACACCATGGAGACGGTCAACTGTGTTGGTGCCTGCGCCCTGGGACCGATAGTGATTATTGATGGCAAATATTCGGGGCAGATGAAGACCGACAGGGTGAAAAATTTGCTGGAGAGTTACGATTAATTATGGCCAAGAGAAGCGATAATCGGCTGGGCTCGCCGCAGGAGCTAGAAGCTCTAAGAGAATCAATAATCAAGAGTAGAGACCCTAGCCAGACTTGCATCGTCGTATGTGGTGGCACCGGTTGTCTAGCCCTGGGAGCTGAGGATGTTATCGCTGGTTTCAGGCGGGAGCTAAGAAAACAACGGCTGGAGAGCAAGATAAGCCTAAGGATAACAGGTTGCCCTGGTTTCTGTGAGAGAGGTCCGCTGGTGGTAATCAAGCCAGAAAACATCCTATACCAGCAGGTGAGAGGCGAGGATGTTGCCGAAATAGTCTCGGAGACGGTCAAGGGCAAAATTGTTGATAGGTTACTCTACACCGACCCCGATACCGGCCAGAAAATAACCTATGAATCGGATGTGCCTTTCTATAAAAAACAGAAGCGCCTCCTCCTCGGTGATAATAGCAACATTGACCCCACCATAATTGAGGACTACCTGGCTCTGGGTGGCTATGCTGCCTTGAGCAGAGTCCTTTTTGAAATGTCCCCCGAGGCGATAATCAGCGAGGTTAAAAAAGCAGGCCTGCGGGGGCGGGGCGGTGGTGGCTTCCCTGCTGCTAATAAGTGGGAAACATGCCGTAATGCCAAAGGCGATACCAGGTATGTCATCTGCAACTGCGATGAGGGCGACCCCGGCGCTTTTATGGATAGGAGCCTTATGGAGGGCAACCCCCATAGCGTCCTGGAGGGGATGATTATCGGCGCCTATGCCATCGGCGGCCACCAGGGTTATATCTACGTCCGCAATGAGTACCCGCTGGCGGTGAAGAACGCCCGGATAGCCATTGAACAGGCGGAAAAGCTTGGGCTGCTGGGCAAGGATATACTGGGTTCCGGTTTTGACTTCAGCGTTAAGATAAGCCGCGGCGGTGGTGCCTTTGTTTGCGGTGAATCGACGGCGCTGATGGCTTCGCTGGAAGGCAAGGTCGGTGAGCCCAGGGCAAAGTACGTCCATACCTCAGAAAAGGGCCTCTGGGAGCAGCCGACCAACCTTAATAATGTTGAGACCTGGGCTAACGTCCCATTAATCATTAAGAACGGCGCCGACTGGTACGGCAAGATAGGCAGCCAGGGCAGCAAGGGCACCAAGATTTTCTCGCTGGTGGGCAAGATTAACAACACCGGCTTAATAGAAGTCCCTATGGGGGTCGCCCTGAAGGACATTATCTACGGCATCGGCGGTGGCATTCCCGACGGTAAGAAGTTCAAGGCGGTGCAGACCGGTGGCCCTTCGGGCGGCTGCATCCCCGAAAAACTGCTCAACCTGCCCGTTGACTTTGACGAGCTGGACAAAGCCGGCTCGATGATGGGCTCGGGCGGCATGATTATCATGGACGAGAACACCTGCATGGTGGATATCGCCAAATACTTCGTCAACTTTCTGGAGGGCGAGTCCTGCGGCAAGTGCCTGCCCTGCCGTGAGGGGCTGAAGAGGATGAGCCAGATACTGGGCGACATCACCGAGGGCAGGGGCAAGGAAGGCGATATCGAGCTGTTAGAGCGCCTGTCAGCCGCGCTCATCGACACCTCGCTCTGCGCTCTGGGCAGCACTGCCCCCAACCCCGTTTTAACCACCCTGCGCTATTTCCGCGATGAATATAAAGCCCACATCAAGGATAGGCGCTGCCCCGCTGGCGTTTGCAAGGAGCTGGTGACCTATAGCATTGATGAGGAGAAGTGCCCCGGCTGTGGGCTTTGTGTAAAAGCCTGCCCTTCCGAGGCAATAACCGATATGGGCAAGAAGAAGCCCGTGGTCTTAGACCAGGAGAAGTGCATAAAGTGCGGTGCCTGCTATGACGTCTGCAAGCTCGAGGCGGTAATAAGGAAATGAAAATGGTCAAACTGACAATCAATGGCCAAAAGATTCAGGCCGAAGAGGGGGCAACCATACTGGAGGCAGCCCGAGAGAATAATATCTACATACCCTCCCTCTGCCACCATGAAGAGGTGACTCCCTACGGAGCCTGCCGCCTTTGCCTGGTTGAAGTCACCAAGAACGGACGGGAAAGGCTGGTGGCTTCCTGTCTTTACGAGGTGGCGGATGGGCTCAAGGTAAAGACTGACTCAGAGAGAATCGCCACCAACCGCAAGATGTTGATGGAACTCCTCCTGGCCCGCTGCCCCAACAACAAGGCGGTACAGGATTTAGCCCAAAAATTGGGCGTGGAAAAGACCAGCTTCAAGCTAGATGATAACGACTGTATGCTCTGCGCCCTGTGCGTCAGGGTCTGCCAGGAGGTTGTCGGCGTCTCGGCCATCAGCCTGGTCAACCGCGGCGTCGACCGAGCCATGGCCACCCCGTACTTTGAAGACTCTAACGTTTGTATCGGCTGCGGCTCCTGCGCCTATGTCTGTCCGGTTGACGCCATAAAATTCGAGGATGTCGGCGATACCAGGCATATCTACTGGCCCAATAATGATATGGAATTCAAGCTAAAGAAGTGCAAGAACTGCGGTAGATACTTTGCTCCCCAGGCTCAGCTGGACTATATCATCAAGAAGGCGGGGCTGGCCCCCGACGCCTTTGATAAATGCCCCGACTGCCGCGACTAACCCTCACTCAAACCCCACACATTGACCCTGAATAAGAGCCTTGCTATACTCTGTGATGCGGGGTGTAGCGCAGCTGGTCTAGCGCGCAGCGTTTGGGACGCTGAGGTCGGCGGTTCAAATCCGCCCACCCCGACCATGAAACCACAGGTATAATCCCCATCGGCTTTGCCCAGGATAAGAGGGGGTAGCTGACAAAATGCTCAATCAAGAAGAATTGGAAAGATACAGCCGCCAGATAATGATTAATGGCTTTGGCGAGGAGGGGCAGTCCAAGCTAAAAAGGGCTAAGGTCTTTATTGCTGGCGTTGGCGGCCTGGGCTCGGTAACCGCCACCTATCTGGCAGCGGCTGGGGTGGGGGTAA
>CAZRIU010000027.1:0-10580 GCA_964600245.1 uncultured Dehalococcoidales bacterium | reverse complement strand
GGGAACATATACGGCGAAAGCTCGAGATAATCAACAGCGATGTAAATCTGGCGACATACTTAGAATCGAGCATGTGGGAGGGAAAGTAGCCACTGGGGATTTAACATATTAATTTAGGATCGTGCTATGAACGAGCCTTGTCATTCTGTGGGATGGTGGGAATAGAAATAACAAGCTCCCCGAGTAGGACTCGAACCTACAACCTAGCGGTTAACAGCCGCCCGCTCTACCATTGAGCTATCGGGGAACACAAAGCAGGCAAGCCTATTATTGCCTTTGCCGATTACGGCGTCAAGGGGCGATTAGAGATAAAGTATTTTTAAGCAGCCGGGGTTTCGCCCGGGTGCAGCTTTTTCCATTTCTCCAGCAGTTGCTCTTTGCTTTCCTTATGGTCGGGGTCGGGTATGCAGCAGTCTACCGGGCAGACCTCGACACAGCGCGAGGACTCGTGAGAGCCGACGCACTCGGTGCACTTATTGGGGTCGATTATATATATTTCGTCTCCTTCGCTGATAGCCTCGTTGGGGCATTCCGGCTCACAGGCTCCGCAGCTAATGCACTCCTCGGTAATCTTTAATGCCATTTCTTAAACTATCCTCCTGGTCTTGATTGAGTTTTATTTTACCATTATTCCCCGTTCAATGCACCTTTTAACCACCTCCTTGAACGAGCCGTTTTTTAGTCGGGCGGCTCTTCTTTCATCCAGATGCGGTACATCTTTTCGCCGGCTTCCTCAAAGCACTTGAAGCCCCTGGAGTCGACCTCCTCCACCTCGACCTCGCCCAGCTCGCGGCACTGCTCCAGCCAGTTCTGGAAGTGGGCGCCACCGCCGAAGTAGACCTTGCGCCACTTGTTGCCCTGGGCGTCCACCTTTTTTTTGACCAGCTCTTCCTGAGCCAGTCTTTCCTGTTCCCTCTCTTCTTCCGACATCCACCTCTCCCTTAATAGACTAAAGCCAAGGGCAGCGTTGAGTCAAGGGGCGGGCTTCTTTTGGGCCAGGGCTTGCTTGAGGGATTGGCCGAAGGCGTTCATAGTCTCGGAGTCGTAGCTTTCGATCTCGCCCTGGTCGCAGAGCCTGGCCAGCTCGGGGTCGAGGGGCAGTTGTCCCAGCAGGGGCGCCTTCGATGCCTGTGCCATTTCTTCTCCGCGGCTGGGGCCGAAGATTTCAATCCGCTTGTCCATCTCGGCTAGCTGCAGGTAGCTCATGTTCTCCACCACCCCCAGCACGGACTTATTCATCTTTTGCGCCATGTTGACCGCTTTCCTGACGATCATGGTGGTGAGGTCCTGGGGGGTGAAGACGATGATAACCCCGGAGATGGGGAAGGACTGCATCACGGTGAGGGGAGCGTCGGCGGTGCCTGGGGGTAGGTCTATGAGCAGGTAGTCAAGCTTGCCCCAGAGGACATCCTCCCAGAATTGCTTGATGGTGTTGCTGATTAAAGGTCCGCGCCAGATGACGGCGTCGTCTTCTTGGGGCAGGAGCAGGTTGATGGACATCAGCTCGATGCCCGAACGCGAGAGCACGGGCAGGATGCCGGTTTCGCTGCCACTGGGGCGGCCGGCAATGCCGAACATCTTGGGGATGCTGGGGCCGGTGAGATCGGCGTCCAGTATGCCTACCTCGTAGCCCTGGCGCTTGAGGGAGATGGCGGCCAGGCTCGCCACCAGCGATTTGCCCACCCCGCCCTTGCCGCTCATCACGGCGATGGTATTGCCGATTTTATTCAGTTCGGCGGGCTTGGCTTCAGTGAAATCCAGTTCCACCTTCTTTACCCCCGAGAGCTTGCCCGCCTCTTCTTTGGTCTTGGTGGTGAGCCATTCCTGAGTTTTGTCGCTAAGGGCGGTGGAGGCCAGCGTGATTTTGACGGCTTTGCCCGAGGTCGTAACCTGCCTCACCAGGTTGAGACCGTTAAGGCTGCGCATAACGCCGGGAACCATCACCTTTTCCAGGCTCTCTCTCACTTGCTTTTCGGTGGCCATAAAAAGTTCTCCCCTCTGTTTGGCTATTCTCTTTCGCCGAATATCAGCGTGCCGATTCTGACCAGATTGGCCCCTTCTTCCAGGGCTACCTTGTAAGAATTGGTCATGCCCATGGAAAGGTATTTCATCTCGACATTCGGTATTTTAAGCGCTTTGATTCGCTCGAATATCTTTCGGGTGGTTATAAAGTAGGGTCGGGAGTCTTCGGGGTTGCCGAAGCGGGGGCCCATGGTCATCAGCCCCATTAGCTTGATATTAGCCAGGCTTGAGATGGCTTTAACGAGTTCTTCGGCCTTTTCGGGAAGCACCCCAGCTTTCTGCGGCTCTCTGCCGCTGTTTATCTCGACCAACACCGGCATTACCTTATCTATCTGGGCGCAGCGCTTGTCAATCTCTTGGGCCAGCTCGACCGAATCAACGGTTTCTATCATATCAAAGAGCTTTACCGCTTTTTTGACCTTGTTCTTTTGCAAGTGGCCGATGAAGTGCCACCTTGCCTTTTTACCGATGGCGGGGTAGATGGCCTCGGCTTCCTGGACGTAGTTTTGCCCGATAATCTTTATGCCTGCTTCCACCGCGGCCAGCACTTCTTCTGCTGTCCTCGTCTTAGCGGCGGCGACCAGCTCCACCCCCGCGGGCAGCTCTTTCAATAGTTTCTGGCTGTTTTCCTTAATTCCCATAAATACCTTGTCCAGAGTTAGCCAGCGGCGCCTCGCCGCAGTGTGAGTGAGGCCAGTATCATCAGCCCGGCGGCATAGCCGGCCAGGACACCGATTTCCTTACCTATGTCGAGCAGGTTCTGTCCCTGAAGCATCAAAGCCCTGATGCCGTCCACGCCGTAGGTCAGGGGCAGGAAGCGGGCTATCCACTGGAGGTATTCCGGCATCTGCTCCACCGGCCAGAGTAGCCCGCAGAGGAATATCTGGGGCAGTATGATTAAGGGGATGAACTGCACCATCTGGAACTCGTTGCGGGCAAAGACAGAGATGAAAATCCCCAGACAGACGGCCAGGATGCCGATAATAATCTCGAAGACGATAATCTGCCAGAGCTCGCCGTGGAAGCTGACGTTAAGCACGTATATCAAATAGAAGAATAGAATCATGGTCTGGAGCACGGCGAAGAGCAGGAAACCGAGCAGGTAACCGCCCACTATATCTGGCTTGGAGACCGGCGAAGCCATCAGCCTTTCCAGCGTACCCTGGGAGCGCTCCCTTAAGAAGCTGATGCCGGTGAGCAGGAAACCGAAGAAGAGTATCAAAACCGCCAGTACGGCGGGGGCGATATAATCCAGCATTTGCTTTTCGGGGATGCTTACGCCGACGATGCTGGCTATCACCAGCGGGACGGCTACCAGCAGCACCATGGTGCGCCGGTCGCGAATAAGCTGGTTTATAATCCGGCCGGCGATGGTAAGCGTCTGGTTAAACACTTTTCTCCTCGCGGTGAATGAAATGTAAAAAGGCGTCTTCAAGGTTGGCGTCCGCTTTACCCGTGGCTTTCTTGAGCTCAGCGGGTGTGCCTTGGGCGATGACCACGCCGCCGCGCATGAGAGCCAGGCGGTCGCAGTGGGTGGCGTCGTCCATGGTGTGGCTGGAAACGATTAGGGTGGTGCCCTGCCTGGTCAGCTCGGCGAAGTGCTCCCAGAAGGTGAACCTGAGCTCGGGGTCGAGCCCGACGGTGGGCTCGTCGAGGAAGAGTAGGGGCGGGTTGTGGACGATGGCGCAGGCCAGGCTGACCCTCTGTTTCATGCCGCCGCTGAGCTTCATTACCGAGTCCTTGCGGCGGGGCCAGAGGTCGACCAGCTTTATCACCTCTTCGACGCGCTTGTCTCGCTGGCGCTTATCTTTCATCTGATAGACGCGGGCGAAGAAGTTTACGTTCTGGATAATAGATAGCTCGGAGTAGAGGGAGGGCAGCTGGGGCATGTAGCCGATGAGGTGAGCGGTCTGGCGGGAGGGGGTTTTCCCCAGTATCCGTATGCTGCCCGATCTGGGCTTTAGGAGCCCGACTAGCAGCCGAATGAGGGTGGTCTTGCCGGCGCCGTTGGGGCCGAGCAGGCCGAAGCTGATGCCCGCCGGAATCTCTAGCGTCAGCTCGTCGATTGCCTTGATATTTTTGTAATTGAAGGAGGCTTTGTCTAGCTCAACCGCGGCGGTGGTCGCCGGCCTCTTTGCCATTTCTGTCAGTTTTAAGAATATAGTTCTACGTCAGATTAGTCAAGCGGGGGTGATTATTGACATTGCGGAGGTAAGGGTATCGGCTTTTATTACGATGGTTAATATCTCACCGGATAGCTGGGATTTTTCAAGTTGTGGGGAGAGCTTTAAGAACTGAGCGTTTCCTATAAGCCTGACTGAGCAGGGAAACGAACTTGCTTCCAATGGAGCGGAGAGGATTATCCCTGTGAACGAGAACATCCACCCCTATTCTTATTTCCTCTTTAAACGGTAGTGCTTTTAGAGTTCCATCACGTAGTTCATCAATAACATTGTCCTCAAGCAACAAGGCCACGCCCTGTCCCATTTTGACAAGACTCTTAGCAGAATCTATGTTATCCACTTCAGCTAGGATGACAGGCTCTATCTTCTTCTTCTCCAATATTCTTAACAATATGGCTCGACTGCCGGACTTCTCTGCCGGCAGAATTAGCGGATGTCCGTCGAGAGCGGTAAGATCCAGCTCATCCTCCAGGGAAAGAGGGTCAGCGGCAGAGGCAACGAACAACATTTTATGACCCCTTGAGACTTCTATGGCCTCAAGTTCCGGGATTCCGTAATCGAGGTCGGCAACAACAGCCAGATCGTGCAGCAGATTTGAGGTTTCCTCGACAATCTGGTAAGTAGGACCCTCCCTTATTTTTACCTTTATATGGGGGAAAAGCTCCTTAAATATGCCGGCTACTGTAGTAACGGTAGCCAGGAGTGTCAGCGCTACTCCAATGCGAAGCATTCCTTCTCGGAAGTTTTGCAGACACACATCGGCACGCTGAGTCTGTTGGTAGAGTTCTCTGGCACAAGGAAGAAGTGCCTCGCCAGCCTCAGTCAGAACAACCCTTTTCTTCTTCACGTGGATAAGTTTGACGCCGAAACCTGTTTCCAGAGCCTTTATGTGAAATAATACGGTTGGTTGGCTTAAGTAAAGCAGGTCAGAAGCTCGTTTGAAGCTCTTCCCTTCAGCAACGAAATAGAAAGTGATGAGGTGATCAGGACTTACCTTAGGTGGCTTGGTTGACCCAAAATTAAGCATGACGTTAAAGCCTCAACCTCTGGAATACTGTGGAAATCTAAAGAGGTTATTAAAATATTTACCCCTAAATCTCTTGACTTAATTATGCCCAACGTGTATACCATAAATAAGGTAATTAACTAACTAATCCGCCTTTGTAATCATAACTTACCATAAGACATTAAACAAATCAAGGTAGCCAAGGAGGTAAGCGTGAAGGAACGGGAATTCGATGGCATCATCATCGGGGCTGGCCCAAACGGGCTTACGGCTGGTAGTTACCTGGCCAAGGCCGGGCTAAAGATTCTGGTTTTAGAAAAAAGGTTTGAGCTCGGCGGTGGGCTGGCCACAGAAAGGGTCACCATACCTGGCTTCTTGCACGATGTTCACGCTATCTATCACATGATGGTGGATTATGCCCCACCACTCAAGGATCTGCGGCTTGAAGAAGACTATGACCTGGGCTGGATCTACCCGGACCTGCAGGTAGTTATGCCCTTCTCTGACGGGAAACATCTGGCTTTGTACAGCGACCCGGAGCGGTCATGTGAGTCTATAAAGAAGTTCTCGGCCAAGGATGCCGAGGCTTTTAGGAATTTTGCCAGGTGGTCACAGGAGGCGACGGACCTTTTCCTGGCCCCGGCCAGCTACGTAAACCCGATGCCTAGTCTGGACCAGGCGGCCAAGCTTGAGTCGAATCCTATCACCAAAAGAGACGACGAGCTAACCGGCTTCACCCCCAGGCAGATAGTCGATGGCTGGTTTGAGAATGAGCGGGTAAGGGCCCTGTTACTCTACCTTGCCTGCATGTGGGGCATGGACTATGACCTCGAGGGTCTGGGTTATCTGGTGCCACTAATGATCAACCGTGGCTGGCATTTTCGGTTATGCCGGGGCGGCTCGCATCACCTTGCCCACCTAATGAGTAAGTTTATCTACCAGAACGGGGGCATGGTTCTAACCAATCAACAGGTCAAGCGCCTGGTGATTGAGAACGGCCAGGCTAAGGGAGTGGAACTAGAAAATGGGACGGTGATAAAGGCCAACAAGTTTGTCTGCAGTTCGCTCAATCCACACCAGACCTTCCTGGAACTGATGGACGAAAAGAATCTTGATTCAGAATTCATCACCAGGGTCAAGGAGTGGAACTATAGCGAATGGTCTTTCTTCACGGTGCATATGGCCCTGTTGGAAGCACCACAATTCAAGATAGCCGAAGCGGACCCTGAGCTAAATAACTCGCTTATCTATGTGCTGGGCTATGAAAATGAGGAGGAACTGGTAAATCACTTTGAGGCAATAAAAAGGGGTGAGTTAATCAGCGGCGGATTCAACAGCTGTTTCCCGTCAATCCACGACCCGATACGAGCACCATCGGGAAGACATGTGGGGCTTATCTCGCAGGAAGCACCGTACGAACTACAGAACGGCGGAGCCCAGGCCTGGTATCAGGTAAGAAGAGAGCATGCCGAACGGTGCAAGGAGGTCCTGCGGAGATACGCACCAAACATGACCGATGACAACATAATCTGGGATTATATCGGTACTCCGCTTGACACCGAGAATAAGTTCTCCGACATGACGCAGGGCTGCTTTAAGCAGGGCGCTTATCTGCCGCTCCAGATGGGTTATTTCCGGCCCAATGAATACTGCTGCCAGCACTCGACACCAATAGAAAAGCTATATATGTGCGGTGCCTGCACTCACTCAGGCGGTATGATAACCTTTGGCCCGGGCTATTGTGCTACGGAAAAGATAGCCGAAGACCTGGGCATCGAGAAGTGGTGGCCGGAGAATCACTATGTGAAACTGGCCAAAGAGGCTGGTTTATTCTGAGCATAAAAAGGAGTTTTAGATGTATATAAGGTCTACAGGTCTAGGTAAGACGTTGCTTCAGTGTAAAGTGGAGAGTGTTGAGTCTAGTGTTGTTGTCCCGGGGACGTTGGAATCGCCCAAGGAAGGCGAAGATGAGCCGACCAGACTGCTGATGACGATGAAGGTGATTGCGCCGGTAACCTGGACGGTTAGGGCTTTCGTCGAGCCGGCTGATTTACGGAAGATCATCGGGTTTACTTTGCGGAACCCGAAAGTTCTGCTTGATGCCCTGCGTTTCCTGATCGCAGGCGGCAGCTCTCCATCACTGGAAGTAAAGGAAAAGGAGCAGGGAGAAGAAGGGGTAGAAAAACAAGTACCGCCGATACCGACTATGGATGAAGGTGATTCAAATTAGAAAGGGGGTGAGCCGACTCCTGACAAAAGAACAGGGCTTTCATAGCCGAAAGGCTTATATTTACACTATCTAGTACAGGAGGTAACAATGACGGCATACTATGGATGGCCAGCTTGGGAATTTATCGAGGCACGAGACCTGTCCACCCACAAGGTGTGGATAACTGACCGAAAGGAGACCCTGCGCACAATTACATTTCTGGATTACTGGATGCTTTTCCAATATGCTAATGGCTTCGCCGTTGGTGCCGATTATTTTCAACTCCCCTCAGCCAGAGGTGCTGACTGGAGAGAAAAGGAGGGCTGGATACTCGTTTCGGTGAAGCCGACAACGGCAGAGGAGCAGAAGCAGCGTGAGCCGGAGTTTCGCAAAAGAATAGCCCCCTGGATTGAAGATTTTGGCAAGCAATATAACAAATACGTAGATGAGCTAAATGAGATGATTGCCAAAATCAAAGCCGTAGATGTGGAGAAGGCAACGGACTGGGAACTGAAGCGGGCTTTCGAGGATTGGGTCGAGTTTTATGTTTACGCGGCCGAGGTACACTTTATCTGGATGTACGCCTGGACAATTATCGTCACCCAGTTTGAGGATGTATGTAAGGAATTACTCAAAATAGACAAGTATGACCGTTTATTTAATGACTTGATGGCCGGCGCTGACCATAAGCTGTTGCAGACCGACCGGGGGCTGTGGCGTCTGGCTAAGCAGGCAACGGAATTGGGGCTGGAGCCACTCTTTAAGTCTACAAAAGATAACCGGAAGCTCCTGTCCAAAATCAGCCAGGAGGGAAAGAAGGGCCAGAAGTGGCTGGCCGACCTCCGCAAGTTCAACGACGAGTACGGCTGGCGGACGGTGGACAACTGGGACATCAGCACGCCAAGCTGGGTTGAGGACCCGAGCATGGCATTCCCCGCCATAAGGGCATCTATGGACCAGCCAGCGTTCGCTGTTGATAAACATCGCCAGCGCCTGGTGAAGGCAAGAGAAAAAGCCGAAAAGGAGGTCATATCCCGCATTCCTGATGATGCCAAGGACTGGTTTGTCAAGTTAATGAAAGCGGCACAATGGAGCTCCGTCGTTGGTGAGGAGCATATTTTCTACTGCGAGAACTATGGCAATGCCTTGGGTCGGATGATTACCAAGGAAATCGGCAAGAGATTCACCGAGGCGGGGATGATCGACGACCCTCTGGATGTTTGCTTCCTGACACCGGAAGAGATAGCGATACGAGTAATACTCAGATTTGATGCCCACGACGCCGTCAAGACCAGGAAAAAGCAGCATGAGGAATTTCGTAAGGTTGAGCCGCCACCGTTCTTCGGCAACCCGGAGGCAATTCCGGAGACCTTTGCCAAGGACCCGGCCCTCAGCCTGGCAGTGGTTCCGATTCCACGGGTCAGGCCTGAATTGAAGGCTGACCTTTATGGCACGTCGGCAGCCCCTGGTGTTGCCGAGGGCGTAGCTCATGTGATTATGAGCGAGAAGCAGTTCGGCGAGTTTAAGGCTGGAGAGATACTGGTCACGCTGGAAACTTCAGCAGCCTGGACTCCCCTTTTCGGCTTGGCTAAGGCCATAATAACCGACGTAGGTGGTGCCGCCAGCCATGCTGCCTTATTAGGCCGTGAATATGGGTTACCCGTTGTCTCTGGCACTGTCGAAGGGACGAAGAAAATCAAGACCGGAATGAAGGTTAAAGCTGATGGCGACCTAGGCGTCGTCTATATCTTGTAAGTAAAAGTAGGACCGGGAAGGCGGAAAGGAGATAATATGCCAGATGCGAGCTATGATGCCATCGTAATTGGTGGTGGGCATAATGGGCTCATAGCTGCCTGTTATTTAGGCTGGGCAGGTATGAAAGTGGCTGTTTTTGAAAAGGAGTTTGAATTGGGCGGTGGTGCTTGCACTGAGGAACAGCCCCTTCCGGCATTTTTGAGCAACCCTTGCGCTAACTTTACCAGGATGTACACCAGCCCAGTATGGATGGACTTCAAGCTCTGGGAAAAGGGGGCCTGGTACCTTACCCCCGAGGTTGACCATGCCGCCATCTTTGATGACGAGACCTGCCTGGTGAGCTATCCGGTAACGACCACTCCCGACCTGACTACCGGAAAGACGGAGTTCTGGGAAGAAAACCTGAAGAAGAACAGCCAGAATATTGCCCGGTTCTCAGAGCGAGATGCGGAGCAGAATGAGCTATTGTTTGAAAAGTATCGCACCAAATGGCGTGAGGCGGTCACGGAGTACCGGAGCAGCCCGGTACCCCCCTGGGGAGTTAAAGACCCGGTAGAAAAGCTGCTTGACGACCCTGAGAGCGGGATTGACCCGGGCTATCAGTTCATGACGGTGAAGCAGGTTGCCTGTGACCTCTTCGAGAGTACTGAGTTAAGGATGCTGTTTATGAGGTCAATGCAGACCAGTACCGGCTGTTTCCCCAACGACGTCGCCCCCCTGGCGGAGACACTGGCCCAGCTCGGTGTAACCCTAGGCTGGTCCCCGGCCACCGTAGTCCAGGGCGGCGCTCATAACATTGCTCACGCGCTACAGAAGGTGGTAACCGAATTTGGTGGCAGTTTCTTTGTCCGGCACGAAGTGGACAAGATTCTTATTGAGAACGGTAGAGCCAAGGGGGTGCGCTTGACTGACGGGTCGGAGATAGAAGCCACCAAGGTGGTGGTCAGCGATGTCACCGTTAATATGACCTTCCTTGACCTGGTGGGCAGGGAGCACATCAGCCCCGACCTGGTCCGAAAAATAGAGAACTTCTCCTACGACCGGGGAAATCTACACTGGGCCTGGTTTGCCCTCCATGAGCCCCCCGACTACAAGGCGAGCGCCTTTGACCCGGACTGCAACCGGGTGCGCCGGTGCTGGCTCATGCCGAAAGACATGGACTACTATGTTAGCCGGGAACAGGCGGAATGCTTTACTCGTGGTTTTTCCGAAAAGCTTTTCATGTGCATTGGGCAGGAGACACTGGTGGACCCGACGCGGACTCCCAAGGGAAAGCATAACTTCCTGGTCGAGCAGTTCACCGCCCCCGAGCGCCTTTTCTCGGAAAAGGAATGGCTTCAAATAAAGAAGGACTTTGTTGAGGAAGCCGCCAAACAGTGGCAGTGGTATGCCCCGAACCTGACCA